>JABDJQ010000595.1 GCA_013002425.1 Gemmatimonadota bacterium | reverse complement strand
ACGGCTCTTCGGTGACGTCCCAGCTCTGCAGGAATCGATCGGGGAGAAGAGAAACTTCGACCCGGGCGCCGCTGCCGCGCACGACGCAGTTTTCGATGACGGCCTCGAGTTCACGCACGTTGCCCGGCCAGTCGTACTGGGCGAAGATCCGGATCACTTCGGGCGAAAAGGAAGTCACGCTCTTTCCGTTTTTCAGCGCCGACTCGTGCAGAAAGTGCTCGGACAGAGGCACGAGATCTTCCACCCGCTCGCGCAAGGCCGGCATGCGGATCGGAAACGCGTTCAATCGAAAGTAGAGGTCGGGCCGGAGCACTCCGCGCGCCATGCGGTCCTCGAGGTCCGCGTTCGTCGCGCAAACGATACGCACGTCCGGACTGACCGGCTCGACTCCGCCCTTTCGCTCGAAGATCCCTTCCTGCAGCACGCGGAGAAGCTTCGGCTGAAGGCCGATCGGAAGGTCGGCGATTTCGTCGAGGAACAGCGTGCCCCCCTCGGCCGCGTCGAACACCCCGGGACGGTCTTCATTTCCGTCCCGTCCGCCCGCCCGCGCCCGTCCGAAGAGAAGCGCCTCGAGCCGGTTCGGCGCCGCGGCGGCCAGATTCACGCGTTCGAAAGGGCCGTTGCTCCTCATACTGAGATCGTGCACGGTTTCCGCAACGAGGCCCTTTCCCGTTCCCGGCTCGCCCAGAATCAGCACCGGGATCTCGCTCGCCGCCACATGACGCGTCTCTTCGCGCACGGCATGAATCGCCCGGCTCGTTCCGATCAGCGTGCGCCCCGCTCCGCTCTCGACACCCGTCAGGCGCTGCTTCTCCGTGTGCAGGCGATGAATCAGCCGCGCGTTCGTGAGAGCGACAGCGGCCTGATTCGCGAGCGCCTGCAGAAAATCCCGGTCGCTCTCCTGGAACACGCTGGTCTTCTGCATGTTATCGAGATAGATCACGCCGATCGCCTCCCCGCGGAACTGAATCGGAGCGTAGATAACCGAAAGAATGTGCAGATCGACAATACTGTCGGAGCCCGCGAAGCGAGGGTCCTCCGCCGCGTTCGTCGAAACCAGCGGCCGATCGGAACTCAGCGCCGCTTGCAGAATCGTGCGGCTGAGCTTGGTCAGATCTTCCAGATATTCCTGATCGAGAGAGCGCGCGGCTTTCGGAACCAGCCTGCCGTTCTCGCGAATTTCGAACACGAGCCCGCGGTCCGCGCCGAGATAGTCGACGGCGTTGTCGAGCACGATCTCGAGAATGCGATCCGTGTCGTAAATCGTATTGATCGCCTCCGAAACACGACAGATCGCGCGGAACGATTCGCTCGTATCCGGAGAACCGCCTCCCGTTTCACTTTGCAGTTTCTGAAAGAACGGCGGAGGTTCCGCGAAACCGATCAACCCGTAGAGCCGGGTTGCGTCGTCCACGTATCGGGCTGCGCTCCGATGCGACTTCGTCAGCGTCTGCACACGCGCGATGTGGGCACATGTCATCGCGAGATCGATGCGCGCGTCGAGTTTGCGGAACGAGGCCGCGGCCTCCCGGAACTGACGAAGCGCGCGATCGAGATGCCCTTCCTCGAACGCGATCAGTCCCCGGACGAAACGTTCGCGCCCGAGAAAGAGCGGGTTCCGCGCGCTTCGAATCTGCTTTCGTTCGGTGCTGACGCTCTCCTTCGCTTCTTCCACACGTCCCGCTTCGACCAGGAAACGGGCGCGGTCGATCACGGTCGGCGAGCGAAGGTGCTCATGGCCGAGAGCCGTCGCCGCTTCGATCGCCTCGAGAAAGGCGCGATCCGCTGCCTCGAGGTCGCCGGCCAGCCATGTAACTCCCGCGCGCAGATACGAAACGAAGTACCGCGCGTAATCGCCGATGCCTCCCCGCTCGAGGGCCTCGAGTTCCTCGAGCACGCGACTCGCGGCAACGGGCTCCCTCCGGGCCACATGAACCTGTCCCCGCAGATTGCCGATCTCGAACAGGAGCCCGGGGTCCTGCGCGTCGCGGGCGACGCGTTCGGCGTCGTGCGCGAGCGTGAGCGCCGTTCCGAGCCGGCCGCGCTGCAGCGCGATGCGCAGCCGGCTCGCGCGCACGCGAACAAGCCATTCGAGGTCTTCGAAGTCTTCCAGCACTTCTTCGGCGGCTGTCAGCTCGCGGTCGGCCTCGTCCCAGTCGCCGATCTGAATCAGAAGCCGCCCGAGCTCGCGCCGATAGTGGGCGCCGCGCGCCGGGATCCCCGCATGAGCCGCGGCGGTGATCGCGTCGTTCAGTCGCTGGGTCGCCTCTTTGAAGCGGCCGTGCGACTCCGCGATCAGGGCCAGATTCGCGAGCACGCCGGCCTTGTCTCCCGAGCGATCGCGACGCAGAGCCTTGAGCGCCGCCCGGTAGTACTCTTCCGCCTCCGCGATTTCTCCACTGTAATAGCGAATCGTGCCCAGACGATTCAGCGCGACGCCGCGCAGGTGGTCCGAATCGATTTCCTCGGCAATCGCGAGCGCCTCGCGAAGATCCTTCTCCGCCTCGGCCCACGCCCGTTCGACCAGGCGACACCATCCGCGATCACAGAGAATATCGCCGCGTTCTTCCGCGTCGACAGCGGGATCCGACAGAATGCCATCGAAGAGAGAGCGCGCCCGCTCGTAGCGCCCTCGATCCGCCTGCGCCCATGCGAGCTTGCGCTCGGCCTGGCGCGACCACCGCGTCGTCTCGGACCGGGCGCGCGCATGCCTGCTGAGAACACGAAAGAGCCGCTGCGATCGCCGGGCGGCTCCATACTGCCCGCTGACGGAGGCCCATTCGAACAGAAACTCCTGCACACGTTCGCCTCCACGGATCGAAGGGAGACGAAGCAGGCGCGGATAGATTTCCTCCGCTTCGCGAAACGCGCGTCCGGCCCGAAGGCCGCGTGCAACGCCTTCGAGAAGCGCGGCGGCCGCCTCTTCGTCGCCCGCGAGAAGCGCGTGCCTCGCGGCGCGGCGCTTCGCTTCGATCGAGTCGATCGCGTCGTAATATCGATGAAGCGTCGCGTGCAGACCGGTCACTGCCTCCGGCTTGGCCGGCGGCAGTTGCAGAGCGCCCGATGCGAGCAGGTAGCGGTCGCCCGCCCTGCCCGCCCCCTCGAGCCGGATCACGATCCCCTGCCGCTCGAGCTTCTCCAGCGGCTCGCGCAGCGTCTCTTCCGGGCGTCCGGTCCCCGCCGCGATGACCGCCCGTTCCGCGCGATCGCGTACCGCGGCAAGCACACGCACGATCGCCGCGCCGTCCGGATCGTCGTACTCCGCAGATGCCGGTCCCTCAGCAGGCGAACGATCCGCCAGGCGGCCGGCGGCACGCCGCAAATGGAGCGTACCGAAGCGGCGTTCGATCGAGCCCTCCTGAATCGCACTCCGAAGCTCCTGTTCCATCCGCCCCGGAACACCGCCGGTCTTCGCAAGAAGGCGCGTGCGAAAAGAAGGCGTCAGATCACCGCGACCGAGCATGCTCTGCACGAAAGGCGTGATCTCGTCTTCCTCCAGAGGCTTCATGCGTTCCAGGCGCGCCTCGTTTCCGAGAGCGCGAAGCGCGCTCCCGGTCGGGCCGGCCGCGGCATCGCGCGACGCGAGCACGAACTGCACGCGCTCGCGATTTCTCGTCAGCAGAACGCGCAGGAACTGCAGCGAAGAGCGATCCCACTGCTGCAGATCGTCGATCAGGACAAGCGGTTTTCGGCCCGCAAGCGGATCGCGGCGAAAGAGCCGCTTTTCCCACTGAAGCGCGAGCTGACGGTGATACGTGCGCTCCCCGATTTCCGCGGCATCCGTTCCCGCCGACTCGCGCGACTGGATAAAGCGTTTGAGGTTCTCGGCGAAACGCTCCTCCCCGGCCGCCTCGAGCATCGCCTGGATCCCGGCGAGGGGCGCATCCCAATGGTCCTGAAGCGTCACGCTCATGACCGCTCCGCCGCGGGCCTTCTCCTTCCTGCGCAACTGCTGCAGAAAGCGCGTCTTTCCGATTCCGGGAGCGCCGACAATCAGGTACGGCATGTACTCGTCGCGCTCGCGCCAGATACGAATCGTACGAAAGAGATCCTCCCGGCCGATGAACGAGGGCGAAGGGGCGACGCGTGATACACGCTTCGATACTTTACGTCCGGTGAGAATGGCGAGCGCGGCCGCGGCCGATTGCGGACGGTCCATCGGATTCTTTTCGAGCAGGTTCTGCAGAAGCGTGATCGAGTTGCCGGGGGCCTCGTCTTTGCCGGACGGGAACGGAGGCGGACTTCCCAGATGCGCGGCCGCGAGCGCGTCCCCTTTTTCGAGGAACGGGAGCCTGTCGTACCAGGCTTCGTAGAGCAGCACGCCAAGCGAATAGAAATCGGATCGGTGGTCCGCGCGCGCCCCCTGCAGAATCTCGGGGGCCATATAGGCCGGCGTGCCCGACATGGATCCGACGGACGCGTGCAGCGAGGGCGGGAGAAAGTCCGTCAACTGAAGGACCCGGATTTCGTCACGATGCGAACGGAAAAGAAGATTATCGGTCTTGATGTCGCCGTGTACGAGTCCGCGTTCATGGAGAAACGCGAGCGTGTCGAGCAGGCGGCCGGCAAGCAGCGGGAAACGTCGATCCGGATCGCGGGCGACCCAGCGCGCAGGCGCCATGCGTCGCACGAAAGGAGTCAGGTGGTAAAGCTGCCCGTGCCGGTTTCGCCTGAACTCGGAGGCGGGCGCGATCCCCTCGTGCTCGTGCTCGGCTCGAATCCGCGCATCCGCCTCGAAACGCTCGCGAACCGCATGCCCGGCCGCCGATGCGAGCATCTTGAGAACCCAGTGCGAGTCATCCGAGCCACGCATGACATGCCGCACGGTCTGAACACGCGACTCTTTGAGAACGCGTTTCAGTTCGTATCCGCGGGGTATTTTCCAGTTTGTGCCCACGAGCGGGGTGCCTTTCCCGTCGGCTTCGTCGGTCGAAACACGAAGGCGCCCGACTCCAGGAGCCGGGCGCCTCAAACATCGATCAACGGATTCCGTAAGAGCGCACGGATCAGGCGATCATCTTGTCGACCTTGTCCGTGATCTGATCCTTCGGCACGATTCCGATGACCTGATCGACCACTTCCCCGTTGTGAAAGAACAGAAGGGTCGGGATCGAACGGATGCCGAAGCTGGACGCGATCTGCGGATTGGAATCGACGTCGACTTTCGCGATTTTGACTTTGCCGTCGTATTCGGTAGCCACTTCGTCGAGCAGGGGCGCGATCCGCTTGCACGGCCCGCACCATTCCGCCCAGAAGTCTGCGATTACGGGTACGGAGCTTCCGACCACCTGGTCCTGGAAGCTGTCGTCCGTAACGTTTATTACATGCTCACCGGCCATGATTGTCTCCTTTTCAAGGTGTAGCAGCCCGGCGTTTGCCCGGGGATTTCGTTCGTTGCCTTGCGGCTACAACAGTCAAGCAAAGTGTAAGGTTCCCGATGCCGGTTGTCAACGCGACGAGACGCCCAGGTCGTACGGCTCGTTGTCGCCCTTCCACCACCGGTCGATCCGGGGCGTGACCCAGAGGACCCACGGGATCAGAACCGCGCCCGCCAGCAGGTCGATCACGTAATGGTGGCGCAGGTAGACCGTGGACGCCAGAAGGCCGATTACGAAGATCAGGAGAATCCAGAAGAGCCAGCGGACGTATTTCCATGCGAAGGCCAGAACCGTCAGGGAGACGCCCGTATGGAGGCTCGGGAAGGCGGCGCGCGAGGCGTGATTCGGCATCATTTCGATCAGGGCGTTCTGGAAATTGTTGATTTCGCCCCCGGTCAGGGTGATCGAGAACATGCCGAGCGACTCGTAGTAGAGCCGTGGCGGCGCGGCCGGGAAGATCACATAAAAGACATACCCGGTATAGAAACAAATAATGATTCCGAGCATCGTGAGACGCGCTTCCTGGCGTTTGCCCCCGATCCACAGCACGGCGGAGACGACGACGGTCAGCACGAAGAAGTTCGTATAGAAGAACGCGAAGAACTCGGTCCGGGCGGGCGTAATGAACTGCTCCGCCCATACGACCGGTTGAAACCCGAACATCCACTCTTCGATCGCCATGAGCTTGTCGTGAATGTCGTTCGGATTGATGAAGCGCACCGTGTCGTGAAGGTTCGTATAGACGGCGCTGCATACCGCGAAGGGCAGGAACGTGCGGAAGAAATCGGCCGTGCTCCGCCCGATGCGGTTTTTGATGCGGCCGCGAAAACGGTCGAGCAGGGGAATGATCCCCGCGACGATCACGACGATGAACAGACGCAGCAGTCCGCCGCGGATTTTGCGCGACCGAATGCCCGCCTCGATCAGGTCGTAGTTCGCCCAGATCGTGACGATCATCGACGGTATGAACAGAAGGAGAAACAGGAACTCTTCCGTTCGCAGCTTCCTTACGCGGCCCCAGAGAACCGACATGACGCCGGACGACGGCGACGCTTCGACTGTGCCTGCGGTTTCATTCATGGGGTAACGTAGATCCGGTATTTTCGGGTTTCGGCCAGCGGACGCGCGACTTGCGCAACATTCTGCGGAAGATACTGCTCTTTCGATCTGCGGACAATCAGAATCTCCTCCCCCCCTTCTTCCAGGAGCGCGCGGGCGCCCCGGGGCTCGCCACGCAGGTCGACGGCCTTCCCGCCGAAATAGAATTCCGCCGAGAGCGGAATACCGTCGAAGAAGTAGATCGGCCGCCCGTCTTCGACCGGAATCGCGCGACGCAGGACGCGCGTCGACTTCTCCTCGCCCACCGTGTCGAGCGCGAAGAACGTGAGAAGCGTTCCCGTAACCGGAAACAGAAGCGCGGCGATTGCGATCGCGGCCGTCGCTTGACCCTTGAACCATCGATACCGAAGAATCACGAAGGCGAGTGCGACAGACAAGGGCAGTAGGATGGCGGCCGTCCGGAACGCCGGGAGATCGACGTCACGCGCGCCGAACCAGCCGCCCGCAAGCAGAATCACGAGGGCGACGAGCGACGACGCGGAAAGCGCGCGAATCCCCGCGCGCTCGGCCGAGCGCGCGAACAGCCACGCGATTCCTCCGAACGCCGGAAACGCGTACGGCATCGAAAGCGACCGAGAGAGCGTGAAGAAGAGAAGCGGCGAGAGCGCCCACCCGAGCGCCCAGGCGTCGCCCGAAGCGAGTTTGCGCGATGCGGCGCGAGAGAGCGCACCCGAAGGCGCGCCCGAAGACGCGCCCGAAGGCGTGCCCGAAGGCGCGCCCGCGATCCGTGCACGCAAGGTCGCGATGAGTGAGACCGTCCACGGAAGCAGCCCTACCAGCGTGATCGCCCAGATCAGCCCGTACGGCGCGACATGGCCGTGGCCGTAGAGATCGCCGTAGTCCTTCTTCACATAGCGCAGCACGTGCTCCTGCCAGAAGAAGTAGTACGAAAAACCGGGCGTGGCCCGTTCCGCGAGCAGATACCAGGGCGCCGCGATGCAGGCGGCCAGCAGCAGGCCCGGCAGCAGAACGGCCGGTCGCATGAGTTGTCCGATGCCGCGCATCTCGCGGCGCAGAATCGCGTGGATCACGATGGCCCCGATCACGAGCACGACCCCGACCGGACCCTTTGCGAGCAGGACGAGCCCGAGCCACGCCCAGAACGCGTAACGGCCGCTCCCGCGGTCGAGCAGATCGCCGTAGGCGATGAGAGCGCCCGTTACGGCCAGCGTGAACGTCGCATCGAGCAGAACCTGACCCGCCACGATGAACGGAAGCGCGGCCGACGCGAGCACGAGCGTCGCGAGCCGTGCCGTGCGGGCCCCGTCCCATTGTCGAACCGCGCGATAGAAGAGAAGAACCATCAGCACGTACGAGAAGAAGCCCGGCATGCGGGCGCCCCACTCGTTCCGGCCGAAGATCGCCATCGAAACCGCCGTCATCCAGAAGTGCAGCGGCGGCTTTCCCCAGAACGGCTCGCCGCCGTGCAGCGTGGGCGTGATCCAGTTGCCGGACTCGATCATCTCGCGCCCGACCTCGGCGTACCGCCCCTCGGTCTTGTCGAAAAGCGGCGACTCGCCTAGCGATACGAGCCGGAGGAGGATCACGAGTCCGATCAGTATGAGGAAAGTGCGGCGTTCCATCAGAACACGAAGAGCACGATGGCGATGACGGGCAGCACGAGAATCATGAGCGCGGCCGTGTAGCCGATCATGTCCTGCGCCCGGACCCGCGTGATGCCGAGCAGCGGAAGCGCCCAGAACGGCTGCAGCATGTTCGTCCACTCGTCTCCGTAGGCTACGGCCATCACGATCTTCTCCGCCGGAACCCCGATCCGCGCCGCCGCCTCGAGCATCACCGGCCCCTGCACGGCCCACTGTCCGCCGCCCGACGGCACGAACACGTTGACGATTCCGGCCGAGAGAAACGAGAGAAACGGAAGCAGCTTCGCTTCGGAGAGCCCGACCACGCCGCCGGCCGCGCTCATCGAAACGAACGCGTCAGCGAGCACCGTAACGAGCCCCGACTGCGACACCATCCCCATGATTCCCGCGTAGAACGGAAACTGGAGAATGATACCCCCCGCGCCGCGCACTCCTTCACCGAGAGCCGCGCCGTACCGCTTCGTCGAGCCGTGAAGCAGAAGACCGAGAAAGAGAAACAGGAAGTTCATCGTGTTGAGATTGAGGGTCGCGAAGCCGCCGGCGAAGAAGCGGGAAGCGAGTACGGCGATCCCGCCCAGCGCGATGCCGCGTGCGAGAAGCGTGTTTCTGTCGAGGGCCTCCGCGGGCGTGCGCGGACCGGAGACGGTCGGCGCCTCCGTGTCGACGAATACGGGAGGCGCGATCCACCCTCCGCGCGGAATCATCGCGACGAGGATCGACGGAACCGCAAGAAGCAGCAGGAGAAGCATGACGCCGTTCATCGGCGAGAAGAGCGTGCCCGTGACCGGGATCACGCCCACGCTCGCTTCGAGAAAATGCCCCGGTTGCGCAACCGTGAGAGGAGCGCTTCCCGAGAGGCCGCCGTGCCAGACGAGGAACCCCGTGTATCCCGCGGCTGCCACGATCGGATAGTGGAGATCGATGCCGCGCTTCGTCGCGGCGATCGCGACCTCGCGCGCCAGAAGCGCGCCGACGATAATGCCGAGGCCCCAGTTCACCGTGGCCGCGATCATCGAAACGAGCGAAACGAGAACGACCGCGCTTCTGGTAGACGTCACGACGCGCGCCACGCCCGTGAGCGCGCGCTGGACCGGCGGCGTGATCGCGAGCGCGTGGCCCGTCACGAGAATCAGCGCCATCTGCATCGAAAACGCCAGCAGATTCCAGAAGCCGTCGTACCAGTGCTGCGCCATCCCCCACGGCGACGTGTCCGTGAGCCCCCAGCCCAGGAGAAACGAAACGAACGTGAGAAGCAGGGCGAGAGTGAACGGGTCGGGCAGAAAACGCTGCGTTCCCGCGGTTGCGAGGCGGCCGAGCGCTCCGATCACGACGGAGCTTTCGTACTGTTCTGCAGGCGAAGTCGTTCGCCGAGGAAAGAATAGCGACGCGCGATCCGATCGTTTCGAACGGCCATCGCCAGCGTCTTCTCCGTGCCGAGCACGATCACCAGTTCCCGCCCGCGCGTGATTGCCGTATAAAGCAAATTGCGCTGCAGCATCGGGAAATGTTCGGAGAGCAGCGGTACGATCACGCCGCGGTACTCACTGCCCTGCGATTTGTGAACGGAAACCGCATACGAAAGCGTGATCTCGTCGAGCTGATGGAACGGATACTCGACCGCGCGAAAGCCCGAGAACTGAACCTGCACGATGCTGCGCTCGGAATCGATTTCGACGATGCGGCCCATGTCGCCGTTGTAAACATCCTTGTCGTAATTATTGCGAAGCTGCATGACGCGGTCGCGCAGCCGCAGCACTTTCTCGTCACGGCGCGTCTCGGGCCCCATGGGGTTCAGCAGGCGCTGCAGTTCGCGGTTCAGATTCCTGACGCCCACGATTCCCTTGTTCATCGGCGCCAGCACCTGCACGTCGCGGCGGGCGTCGATTCCGTAGCCGTTCTGAATCTCGCTCGCCATCAGCCGTTTGATCTTGTCCAGCGCCTGGTCCGGCGAATCGACTCGTATGAACAGAAAGTCTCCGCGGTCCGCGCGCAGATTCGGCATTTCGCCGCGGTTGATCCTGTGCGCGTTCACGATGATCTGCGATTCGCGCGCCTGACGATAGATCTCGGTCAAGCGCACCGTGCGCACCTGGTCCGACTGAATCAGGTCGCGAAGAACGTTCCCCGGCCCGACCGACGGCAGCTGATCGACGTCGCCGACGAGAACCACGCGCGTGTACGGCGCGACCGCGAGCAGGAACGCGTGCATGAGTTGAATGTCGACCATCGAAACTTCATCGAGAATGACGGTCGAGGCCGTGAGCGGATTCGCTTCGTTCCGTTGGAACGCGCCCGTGCGGGGATCGAATTCGAGGAGCCTGTGAATCGTGCGCGCGGGCTGCCCGGTCGCCTCTTCCATCTTCTTCGCGGCGCGCCCCGTGGGAGCGGCGAGCAGCACTTCGTCACCGGTGCGCCGGAGAATCGCGAGCAGGGAGCGAACGAGCGTTGTCTTCCCGGTGCCCGGCCCGCCGGTGATGATGCAGACGCGCGATTCGATGGCCGCCTCCACCGCCTCCTTCTGCATGTTCCCGAGCGCGAGACCGAGCTCTTCTTCCGCCCATCCGAGCGCGTCCCAGCTGTCGATCGCGCTCGGGGGATTCGGCGCGTCGCGAAGCTCGCATATCATCTCGGCCGTCTCGCGTTCGGCGAGCGCCATCTCCGCGCGATACACGGCTTCCATGTCGGGGAACAGTTCTTCCTGCGTCAGGCTCTGCGATTCGCGCAGGCGGTCGACCGCGTCGTCGACGATCTGCTCGTCCACGGCGAGAAACTCCGCCGCGCGCGTGACGAGTTCGGGCCGCGGATAACAGCAGTGCCCCTGCTGCGACATCCGGCTCAGCAGGTGCAGAACCCCGGCTTCGGCCCGGCGCCCCGACTCCGGCTCGATCCCGAGCGCCTGGGCGATCCGGTCCGCCGTTTGAAAGCCGACCAGAAACACGTCTTCGGCGAGACGATAGGGATCCGAGCGGACGATTTCGATCGTCCTTTCCTTATATGTCTGCAGGATGCGGGTCGCGATCGCGGAACCGATCGGGAGATCCGAGAGAAAGACCATGGTTTCGCGGACGCCGCGCTGCTCCTGCCAGGCGGCGCGGATCATCTTCAGGCGCTTCGCCCCGATCCCTTCGACGCGCAGCAGTCTTTCCGGGTGGTGGTCGATGATTTCGAGGGTCTCTTCGCCGAAACGCTCCACGATGCGCCGCGCCATCTCAGGCCCGACGCCCTGGATCATGCCGGACGCGAGGTACTTTTCGATGCCGCCCTCGGAGTGCGGCGCGCGAATCTCGTACGACTTCACCTGGATCTGCTCGCCGTACTTCGCGTTCTGGATCAGTTCGCCTTCGATCCGGATCGACTCGCCGACGTGAACTCCGGGAAGCTTTCCGACCACGGTGCGGATCCGTTCGGTCCGGTCTTCTCGAATGCGCGCGACCGTCCACGAGTTTTCTTCGTTCTGGAAGACGATACGTTCGAGTGTTCCTTCGAGTACTTGCACGGCACGTTCGGGGGTAAGAGGAACAGGGACGAGGCATGGACGGGAGAAGTGTAGCAGTTATTTCCGAGGGCGCAAACAAAAGGCTTCAGCGAACGAGGACCATCCGCGACGAGTGCAGGGCGGCGCCGCTCGCGAACCGCGCGAAGTACATTCCGGAGGCGACCGGGCGCCCGTTTTCGTCGGTGCCGTCCCAGTCGAGGGAATGGTCGCCCGCCGGAAACGCGCCCGCGGCCAGCGTACGGACCCTCCGGCCCGCGATATCGTAGACCTCGAGCGAGACGTGGCCGCGTTCGGGCAGCGTGAACAGAAGCCGCGTGCTCGGATTGAACGGATTGGGGCGGTTGCCGTGCCACGCGACCCGGGGCGAGGGGATCGACGGTCCGTCGTCCTTCCAGGCGATCGCGAATACGCCGCTCCCGGGAATCGTCGCGCTTGCGCGCCCCGTATCGCGATCCCAGAACGTCGGCACGGGCCGCCAGTCATTTCCGGTCCAGTAGTGCACGACCGGCACCCGGGCCTCGTAGTCCTCACTGTCGTCGTGGCGCCCGTCGTCCCGATTCCCGTCCGCCGTCAGATCCCAGGCCACCACTTCCACCGCGCGTTCGAGCGGCCCGAGCCACAGCTGCTGCATGCGTCCGACCATACCGGCGCCGCCGGCCGGGGGTGGCGGCGCTTTCGGGTCCCTCGGGTCCATCGACATCAGATACACGAACGATTCCGACGTCGGGGCTCCCGGGGGGATCTTCACCTGCACGCTCCCCGTGTCCGAGTCGATCGTTCCCCCGCGTGCGCCGCGCGCCTTCCGCACCACGAACCCTTTGAGCGTCTCGGTTTTGTTCCCCGCGAGATCCTCACCGAAAGCACGGATGTTTCCGACCCCGATCTGAGCGAGTCGCAGTGTCGAGTGATACACCGCGTTCGTCAGGTCCTGTGTCAGCACGACGAGGGTCGAATCGATTTCGCCCATTTCGAACGTTACACGCGGCTTCGTCGTAAGCTGCTCCGACGCCACGACGACAATATCGAGGTACGAAGTAATCCAGGGACTCGGGACGACACCGACCGTAAGGAAAGGCGGGATCTCGTCCACGTTCGCGATCTTCTGTCCGAAGAGCGAAATGCCGCTTTCGTTGTCGAGGAGAAGCCTGGACCCGATCAGGTCGATATTCTGAATGTTGCCCGCGGGGGGCTTCACGAACAGGGTCTGAATCTGCTCGCTGTTGCGCACGTCGAGAACCTGATAGCCGTTCAAGCCGCGGGCGACGAAGAGGAATCCGGCGGCATACGCAAGATCGGTTGCGCCCGTCAGACTGAACTCGCGATGCAGCGTCGGGGCGAGCGGGTTCCTCAGGTCGAGCACATCGAGGCCGTTGATACGCTTCGTAAGGTAGGCGAAGCCGTCGGCAACGACACAGTCGAAATAGCGTCCACCGGAAACCGTGGCGTCGGTCGAGAAACTCGCAATGAACTGCGGCGATTCCGGATCGTTGACCGCGATCGTGAAGAAGTGAGCGTCCGCCTGGCGGCGAACCGCGAGCACGTAAACGAGATTGCTCTCCTCGTCGAGGTAGATCGCGTCGGCCTGCGCCAGCGCGAGATCTCCCTCCACGGTTCCGTTCGTCGTGTAAGTACCGACCTCGACGATCTGCAGAGCGTCCGCCGTTACGTCGTAAACGTGCAATCCTTCGTCGGCCGCGCCCACATACAGATACCGGCCGTCGAACGCCATCCCGCGAGGCTGCGTGAGATTCGTGACCCCGCGATTCTGCAGATCCAGCGTACCGTCCGGCTGAATTTCGAGTTCGATGACATTTTCGCGATTCAGATTCACATAGACCAGATTCCCGCGCGCCACGATACTGGAAATGGGGGCGCCGAGAAAGAAGCTCGACTGCCTCGCCAGCGAATCGCCCGCAAAAACCGCATACGAGTAGAGATTCCCTTCGTAGTCGCCGACGAGAATGACGTCGTCGGAAACGTGCATGGCGCTGACTCGCGAGCGCGTGGCCGCGAACCCGGAGACGCCGAGAGCATGCTGCTCGAGGCTCGTGAATACTTCGAGCCCGTCTCGATCCTCGCCCAGCGCGATCAATCCCTGATCCACGTCGAAGATCCCGCCGCGCCCCCTCGTGGCGATCGACTGCAGCAACACGGGTTCGAGCGAGTTCCCGACCTGGAGTATGTTGAGAGCGCCCGGCGAGTCGAAAAACGTCGCACGCCGGATCACGTAGAGCAGATCGCCTTCGCGCTCCATCTTCCACCAGATCTGGTCCGCCGGCTTCTCCATCGGCACGAAGCTGAACGAATCGGGAAACGCCGGATCCGTCGCGTCCAGAACGAGAAGACCCTGCGCCTGCTTCAGCCCGTATACGGTGCTCCCCTTCACCTCTACGTCGAACACGGACTCGTTCGTCGTGTGCTCTCCGAGAAGCGTCATGCCGGACGGATCGGTCACGTCGACCAGGCGCACCGTGGCCCCCTCGCCGATCGCCATCAAACCGTTCTCGATGTCGAGGCTGGTGGCTCCCGCCCCGGTCGGAAGCGCGGGAATCGTATCCAGGACGACCGGCGCGTCGGGATTCGAAAGATCGATCGAAACGAGACCGACGCGACCCGCCGCCGCATACAGAGTCGCACCGTCGATGAACGTCTCGTTGATGATACCGTTCGTCAGTTGAACGCGCGCCGTTTCGTTCCCGGTAAAATCGTAAACGGCAATGCCCAGGCCGAACTCGCTGACCACCACACGGTCGCCGTATGGTTGCGCCAGGAACGCGCTGTTCGTCGTCTGGAACGTCGTCAGTATGCGGGGCGCTCCCGGCTGCGAAAGGTCCACGAGCGCGACCCCGTCGCCGGCAAGCGCGACGAACGCCGTGTCGTTTCGCAGTTTCGTCGCCTGGAATCGCAGGTTGTTCGCGTCGAGAAATCCGAGCAGCGCGGTCGACTGCGGGAGTACGACGTCGACGATGCGGATCCCCGATTCGGCCGTGCCGACGTACAGGTTCTCTCCAGCAG
>JABDJQ010000579.1 GCA_013002425.1 Gemmatimonadota bacterium | reverse complement strand
GGAACCGGTCAAGCGTACGGTCGCGCTCAAAGTCCTCAAACGCGGCATGGACACGCGCGCCGTGCTCACGCTCTTCCAGGCGGAGCGACAGGCGCTCGCCATGATGGACCACCCGAACATCACGCGCATTCTCGACGCGGGCGCAACCGAAGACGGGCTCCCGTACTTCGTCATGGACCTCATCGGCGGCCCGAAGATCACGGCCTACTGCGACGCGAAACGCATGACGACGCGCGAGCGGATCGCGCTCCTGCTGCCCGTCTGCGAAGCGATCGAACACGCGCATCAGAAGGGCGTCATCCATCGCGACATCAAGCCTTCGAATCTGCTCGTGCCCGAACGGGACGGCGCGCCCGCTCCGCAGGTCATCGACTTCGGAATCGCGAAAGCCATGGACGCGCCGCTCGCCGACGGGACGCGACTGACGAAGCACGGGAACGCGATCGGAACGCCGGCGTACATGAGCCCCGAACAGGCCGCGGGGCGCAGCGACATCGACACGCGCACCGACGTCTATTCGCTCGGGGCGGTGCTTTACGAACTGCTGAGCGGCGAGGCGCCGTTCGATACGCACGCGCTTCTCGAGGGCGGGCCGGACAGGCTTTCGCACGCGCTTCGCGACGAGGATCCGCCGACCCCGAGTGCGCGCGTCGCGACTACGAGCAAAACGGCCGGCGAGATCGCGGTCAATCGCAGTTCGACCGCGCAGGAACTCCCCGTCGAACTGCGCGGCGAACTCGACTGGATCACGATGAAGGCGATGGCGAAGGAACCCGGGCGCCGGTACGGATCGGCGGGCGCGCTCGCGGCGGATCTCAGGCGATATCTCGCGTACGAGCCGGTCGCAGCCGCACCCCCCGACACCGCGTACCAGCTCCGCAAGTTCGTCCGCCGCCACAGAACCGGCGTCGCCGTCTCCGCCGCTGCTCTCGTAGCTCTGATCGCGTTCGCCGGAGTCATGGCGGTTCAGGCGAACCGGATCGCAGCCGAGCGCGATCGCGCGAATCAGGAACGGGCGTCGGCCGAACGCGTCGCCAACTTCCTCGCGGAGATGCTGAGCACGGTCGAGCCGCGCGCCGCAGGCGAGTCGATCCGGAACGACGCGCGCGCGCGATTCGAAGCCGCGCGCCGCGAGTCGGGCGCCTCGGAGCGCGAACTCGAAGAACAGCTTCGCGAGTTCGACTCGCTCCTCGAGCCCGTCAACATGACCGACGTGGCGCTGCACGTGCTCGACCGGGACGTCCTTGCCCGCGCGGCGCGGACGATCGACGACGAACTCACGGCGGAGCCCGCGATCGCGGCGCGCCTCCGCTCGACCCTGGGTCAGACGTATCGGGACCTGGGTCTTTACGAACAGGCGGAAAAACATATTCGAGAAGCGATCGTGCAGCAGACGGATCTGCTCGGCCCGGACGACGAAACGACACTGCACTCCGTGAACAGCCTCACGATTCTGCTGCAGAAGCAGGACCGCATCGACGAAGCCGAAGCAAACGCAACAGACGCGTACGAGCGCACACGCGCTCATCTCGGTCCCGACTCGCCCGAAACACTCTCGGCGCTCACTAATCTGGGCATCGTTCTTCGGATGCAGAACAAGCTCGAGGAAGCGGAAGCCGCACGAAGAGAGGCGCTGCGGGAACACGAACGCGTCTACGGACGAGATCACAAGGAGACGATCGTCGCGCTCGGGAATCTCGCCGTGCTGCTGAACGAAGCCGGACATTACGAAGAAGCGGAGCCGCTGCTGCGCGACTGTGCGGAACGGGCGGCGGCGCTTCTCGGCGCGGACCACGCCGTCACGACGATCGCCCGCAACAACCTCGGCCTGTTGCTCGAGATTACGGGGCAGCTCGAAGAGGCGGTGGCGCTCAAGCGCCAGGTGCTGGAAACTTCAAGGGAGATCCACGGAGAGAACCATCACGAAACGCTCGCGGCGCTTCTCAACTTCGGCGCCGGGCTCGACGCCGTCGATCGCGACGAGGAAGCCGAGCGGGCTTACGCGGACTGCGCGGCGCGATGCGAGAGCGCACTCGGCGGCGATCACTTCCTCGCGATCACGGCGCTTTCGAATCTCGGCGCGCTTCAGAAAGACGCGGGCCGCTATGACGAGGCCGAGGCGAATCTCGTGGCCGCGTTCGCGCGGAGCACGCGTTCGCGCGGCGACGATCACATCGGCACGATCAACATTCTCGGACACCTGGGCGAGACGATCCGCCTGCAGGGCCGCCTGCTCGAAGCGGAAGCGAAACTCGCGGACTGCCTGACGCGCGCGGAGCGCGCCGTCCCCCCCGAACACTACTTTCTCGGCGTCATCGTGCGTCGTGCGGCTCTCGTGCAGAAGGATCTCGAGCATTATGAAGCCGCCGAGCGCGAACTCCTCCGCGCCCACGCCATTCTCGAAGCGGGACTCGGTCCCGACCACGCGATCGTGGCGGAAGCTTCCGACGATCTTGCTGCCCTCTACGATGCGTGGGGCAGGCCCGCGCAGAGTGCGGAGTGGCGCTGAGGCGAATCGCGCGCTGCGCGGCAGGCAGACGCCGTGCGGCAGGCAGACGCCGCGCGACCGATCAGTTCCGCGTCGCGGTGAAACGAACGCCGAAGCTCGCTCCGGTCCAGTTGTCGTCGAAGTCGCCGTCCGGAATCGAGTGATAACCGAAGTGTCCGGCGACTCCGAGCCCCCAGTTGTCGCCCGTCCACCACTCCTTGCCGACGGCCGCGTCCATTGCAAAACCCGTGTCCGACGTGATCGTCACGTTGTCGGTCTCGATCGAGAGTTCGCCGGCGCCCGCGGACACGGAGAAATACACGTTCGCGGGTTCCACGTAATAGGTGAAACCCCCGCCGATCGCGGCAAGACTGAGGTCGCTGTCGAGTGTTCCGGTTTCACCCTCCATTGCGATCTCCGGCTCGGTCAGAAACCAGCCGAACAGTGTTCCGTGTATGGCCAGGCCGGGGGCGATGACGCCACCGATCGCCACGTTCATGTCGCCTCCCGCACCGTCGAGCTCGATCAGATCACTTCCATGTTCGAATTCACTGCTCGCGACCGCGAAACCTCCGGACAGCCTCAGGAAGAACCCCCCGTCGTGAGAGTTCGGGCTCGCCCCGACGGAACCCGCAAACAGGAAAAGCGCGATCAATGAGAAACCGATCGAAGTACGAACACCAGTGACGTTCATGACGTCCCTCCGTTCTGGAAAGAGATGGATCTCACATCATCACCGCATCAACATTGCATCAACACATCGTCAACGCATCATCATCGCATCAACAGGAAACGCGAGATCTCGGCGCGCTCACCCGACTCGAGCCGGCTGAAGTAGATACCGGATCCGACGGCGCGCCCGCGCTCGTTGCGCCCGTCCCATGTGATGACGTGCGGGCCGGCGCCGATCCCGCTGCCGATCAGCGAACGCACGCGGCGTCCGTTCAGGTCGTAGATCACGAGCGACGCGTCGGCATCGGGCAGCGAAACGTGGAACTGTACCTCGGTCCCCTTCGCGACGGGGTTCGGCCGGATGCCGAGGCTCAGAACGCGCCGGTTCCCGCTTTCGCCGGGCCCCGTGATTTCGGTTGCGGTGCATGCGTCCGCCGCGGCGAGATGCTGTGTGAGCATGTTGAAGTTCAGTGTCGACACGATGCCGTCACCGTTGAAGTCGCCGCAGAAATTCCCCGTGAACATCCATGGCTGGAAGATGGCGAAGTCGTCGAGATCGACAGCGAGATCCCCGTCGAGATCGAATGTCCGGACGCCGCCCGAGTCTCCCCATGCGGATCCGCCGTAGGAAACCGTGAGATCGTACGAGCAGCAGTCCGACCAGCTGCAGGGAGAATCGGAGATCGAGTCGTGCCACACGCGAACGTCGATCAGGCCGTCGAGATCAGATTCGGTGTCGATCACTTCGTACATGACGTGCTCGGCCGCCCCCTGCGTGCACGACACAGGGAAACTC
>JABDJQ010000542.1 GCA_013002425.1 Gemmatimonadota bacterium | reverse complement strand
TCATGCGCCCGATCACGGAATCCGCGATCGGCGCGAGCACGAGCCCTTCGATGCCTAAATGATTCGCGCGTAAAAGGGAACGTCTCAGGATGCGTCGCAATACGTATCCGCGCCCGTCGTTCCCCGGCACGATGCCCTCGCTGATCGCGAAGACGAGCGCCCGGGCGTGATCGGCCATGACGCGCGTCGCGACGAGACCGTCGCCCTTCGTGGTATCGACGCCCTTCGCGAATCCGCGCACGGTCTCCATGATCGGCACGAAGAGGTCGGTTTCGTAGTTGCTCTGCACGCCCTGCATGATCAGCGCAAGGCGTTCGAGCCCCATTCCCGTGTCGATGCCGCGGTTCCGGAGCGGCAGTTTCGTGCCGTCCGGCTGGGCGTCGAACTGAGGGAAGACGAGGTTCCAGTATTCGAGGATCTTGTCGCCGTCGGAGTCGAGATCGTACGGACCCGAACGGTCGTCGCGCAGGTCGATGTGAAGTTCGGAGCAGGGGCCGCACGGTCCGCTGTCGCCCGCGGGCCCCCAGTAATTGTCCTTCGCACCGCGACGCGCGATCCGTTTCGGATCGACGCCGATCTTCTTCTCCCAGATATCCCACGCCTCGTCGTCATCTTCGAAGACGGTCACGATAATGCGGTCGGCCGGGAGCTTCAGCCTGTCGACCGAAAACTCCCACGCCCACGCGATGGCTTCTTCTTTGAAGTAATCGCCGAACGAGAAGTTGCCGAGCATTTCGAAGAACGTCTGATGACGCGCCGTGCGGCCTACGCTCTCGAGATCGCTCGCGCGGAAGCACGGCTGCACGGTCGCGGCGCGCGTGTACGGGATCGACCCTTTCGCGACGTAGTACGGCTTGAACTGCACCATGCCGGCCGTCGTGAACAGGAGCGTAGGATCGTCGTGGGGCGCGAGCGGCGAACCGGGCAGAACGGGATGGTCCTTCTCGCGGAAAAAGTCGAGAAAGAGCGCCCGGAGTTCGTCACTCGTCCTTGGCTGTAACTGGCTCATCGGCTGGTTCGTCCGCCTCTTTTTCGGGTGCACCCTCGGCGAGTCCCACCCTTTCGCGGATCATCTGCTCGATGTTCGCCGCGACTTCGGGATAGTCGCGCAGGAAGCGCTTCGCGTTTTCCCGGCCCTGTCCGATCCGTTCCTCACCATACGAAAGCCACGTGCCCGACTTCGCGATGATTTCGTGTTCGACGCCGAGGTCGACGAGGTCGCCTTCGCGCGAGATCCCTTCGCCGTACATGATGTCGAATTCGGCCAGACGGAAAGGCGGCGCGATCTTGTTCTTGACGACCTTCACCTTCGTGCGGTTGCCGACGATCTGATCGCCGTTCTTGATCGACGCGATCCGCCGGATGTCGAGGCGTACCGACGAATAGAACTTGAGCGCGTTTCCACCGGTCGTCGTTTCGGGATTGCCGAACATGACGCCGATCTTGAGCCGGATCTGATTCGAAAAGATGATGGACGTCTTGGACTTCGACGTGATGCCCGTCAGTTTCCGGAGCGCCTGGCTCATGAGCCTGGCCTGCAGACCGACGTGCGAGTCGCCCATTTCGCCTTCGATCTCCGCGCGCGGTACGAGCGCCGCCACCGAATCGATGGCGACGACGTCGATCGAACCGGAGCGCACGAGC
This sequence comes from Gemmatimonadota bacterium, assembly GCA_013002425.1. Lineage (GTDB taxonomy): Bacteria > Orphanbacterota > Orphanbacteria > Orphanbacterales > Orphanbacteraceae > JABDJQ01. Next base: position 6,135 of record JABDJQ010000542.1, on the reverse strand, counting down.
ATCTCCGCGATCTCGAGCGCCTGTTCGCCGTTGTCGGGCTGCGACACGAGCAGCGCGTCGATGTCGACACCGAGCGCCCGCGCGTAAACCGGATCGAGCGCGTGTTCGGCGTCGATGAACGCGGCCATGCCGCCGCGCCGCTGCGCTTCGGCAATAATATGAAGGATCAGCGTGGTCTTGCCCGACGACTCGGGCCCGTAAATTTCGCATATCCGGCCGCGCGGCATGCCGCCGGTGCCGAGCGCGATATCGAGCGAAAGCGACCCCGTGGGGATCACGTCCACCTTCTGTTTGATCGATCCATCACCGAGACGCATGATGGATCCCTTGCCGTACTGCTTTTCAATCTGTGTAAGCGTGGAAGCGAGGGTTTTCGGATCTTCCCCGTACCCCATGGTCTTCTTCGCCGCTTTCGTCTTGCTCGTCCTGGCCATTCCTGTTGATTCCTTTCTTGACGTCATCCACCCTAGACAAGCCCCAAGAATCGGCCGGATTATAGCAGGAGGGGTACCGAACACCAAGCGGTCCGGGCGAACAGCCGGGTTTTTCGGCCCTGCGGCGTCATTTGTGCTAAAATAACAGTATCTGGAAAATATTCGACATACGGATAGAAAGTGACCACCCGGAGTCCAAAACGGGTGGACCGGGTCCGTATAAGATGTTACAATCACGTTGCTCCCACTGAATTGTGACCATTCTCCCGCTAGGGCTAGTGAGGCTCGGAACGTGATGCGTCGAAGGCGCTGAGCGGTCCGGCGTTTATTGGAGGATGGCACGCTAGTGGACACATTCTGGCTCTGCCGAACCAGTTCGCTCTCCCAGTGAGCAGGCAAGGCGTGGGGCAGTGGTTACCCCGAATGGAGCCAGCCAGACAACACTTGTTTTGGGGTAACCTACCCGTAAGGAGGATTCATTTCATGAGGAAGCTTTCGTTCCTGCTGGTGGCCGCTGCTTGTATGCTGGTCGCCGGTTCTGCTCAAGCTACTCTTCCGTCGCCGGCCAACTCGGTCTGCCTGTTCGAAATCAAAGGCGCCTCGTGCGCTGATGCCGATGGCGTCTGGACGCCGGGCGGCACCAAAGACACGCTGTGTATCCGTGTGACGGTCAACAACGCGCTCGGCGATCCGCTCGACACGTGCGATGTCCGTCTCGACGTTTCGGCCACGGCCGATGCCGCCAACGGCATGTGGCTCTGTGGAAGCGCTGCCGGCGCACTCACGCTGAACGCCACGACGAACGCCAACGGCGCCGCGGAATTCAAGATCCAGGGTGGTGGTTGCGGCCGCCTCGAACTGCAGTGGTCGGTTACGGCCGAATGCGCGGCTCCCGAAGTCGTGCTCTGCAGCGACACGACCCAGGTCTGCCTGAAATCCACGGACTTCAACGGCAACGGCGGGATCAACTTCTTCGATACGTTCATCTACCTGCCGCAGTTGAACGCGGGCACCGGCTACTGCGGTGACCTGACGTGCGACGGCACGGTGAACTTCTTCGACACGTTCCAGTACCTTCCGGACCTGAACGCCGGCGCTTCGTGCGCGGGTGACCTGGTTCCGGCCGCTGTGCTCGGCACCTGCCCGTAGACAGCACCTGACTCTGCGAGAAAAGGGCGGTCCTTCGGGATCGCCCTTTTTTTTGTGCCCCCATGTTTGCTAGATTCGGCGCATGCGTAATTCACTGATCCTCCTCTCTCTGCTGATCGCTCTCGCGGCGGCCGGATGCCGCGACTCCGGGAAGAGCGCGTCCGCCCCTGCCGCGGCGGCGCCCGGAAAGCCCGCGACCGCCGAAGACGCGGCGGTCGAAGGCGCGGCCCCGCCGAAGCGGACGGGCCCCGTGCCGACAACGATCGACCCCGAGAAGGCCGAAAAGCTCACGACCGGGCACGAGGGCGAGCGTCTGCTCGCGAAGTACGAGTTGCTCGTAGAAAGAATCCGGAAAGAACGCAAAGAGAAGGTCTACAACAGCATCCGGATGATCGTGAACGGCCTGAAGCCGATCGCGTCGGAACATCACGAGCTCTACGAGGCGGGAAAAATCGATTCGCTGACGCACGACTCGTTCGTGAAGCTCGGCGTCTTCCTGATGTCGCATCACATCATGGCGGAGGAAGATCCGCACGGACTTCAGGCCGGAGTGATCGCGGACAGTATCCGCGCGAGAATCAAGCGGGGGCCAGAGGGAACGCCCGCCGCACCCGATAGCGCGCCCCCTCGTTAGTCAGTTCGCTTTCGACCAGTTGCAGTTCGCGAACGGGCCAGGAAACGTCCGGCCCGGGCAGCATCATGAAATCATGCGTGGCGCCGGCGTCGAGCGGAGACTTCGTGCGTCCGATCGTGACGTGGGGATGAAACCTCTCTTCGTCGGGAAGAGCCATCGCGAGAGCGAGTTCGCCGTTGACGGCCGTAGCCAGCGCGGTCATTCCGTCCGATCCCTCTTTCAGTCCGAACCAGAGCACCCTGGGGTTTTCGCGATCGGGAAAGACGCCCGGAGCGCCGAGCGATGCCTTGAACGGATTCACGCGGCGGGCGGCCCGCTCTCCGGCCGAGTCGAGCGCCGCAAGGTTCTTCTCTTCCATATCGCCGAGAAAACGAATCGTCATGTGATAGGTGGCGGGACGAACCCAGCGCATCGGCAGCAGTTCCCGGCCGGGGATCCGTTCGACGACGGGCGCGATCCCCTCGAAGGCGCTCTCGCCGAGTCCTACAGCGAAGAAAAGCCGCACGCGCCCTACCCTCCCGCTCTGATGAGCGCCAGTCGCAGTTGATTGATCGCGCCCCATGCGGCGCGGTCCTTGACTCGATACCGATCGCCCGGCAGATTCCAGTCACGGATCTCGGTCCCCTGCGAGGACGCCACCGCGCAGTAGACGAGGCCGACCGGCTTCCCTTCGATCGCATCCGGCCCGGCAACGCCCGTGAGCGAGATCCCGTAATCCGCGCCGGTTCGCACGCGCGCCGCTTCGGCCATCGAACGCGCGACTTCGTGCGAAACGGTGCCGTGCTCCTCGATCAGCTCGCGCGGAACGCCGAGATCGCGCACCTTCGCCTCGGCCTGATACGGGACGAAACCGCCGAGAAAATACCGGCTGCTTCCGCCCCGGGAGGTCAGATAGTCCGCAAGCCTCCCCCCTGTCAACGATTCGGCCGTTGCCACCGTTTTCTTATAGAGGATCAGCAGATAACCGACGACTTCGTCGAGTTCCTCGTTCCGGGTCGAATACACGAGGTCCCCGAGCTGGTCCGCGATATCGCGCGCCGCGAGGTCCAGATCGTGCGCCGAGACCGGGGATACGGGCCTCCGCGCCAGTATCCGGAGCGTGACGCCGCGTGGTTCGGGAAGATACGCGATCTTGATGTCCGGGTTGGCGCGCTCCCATCCCTGGAGCGCGCGGGCCACCTGAGACTCTCCCTTCCCCCAGGTCCGGAGCGAGCGCTCCAGCAGGACCTCGGCCGGGCCGTTCCGCGCCTCGACGAGGGGAAGCAGACCGTCCCGCGTGAGCGCCCTGAGCTCGCCGGGAACGCCCGGAAAGGAGAGAATCTCGCAATCGTTCCATGTTATGTGGATCCCGGGCGCGAGGCCGGCCCGGTTCGTGATCTTGTTCGCGCCTTCGGGAAGCGCCGCCTGCGCGGCGTTCATGGCGGGCATGCGGATCTTACGGTCGCGAAAGAAGACCTCGATCTCGCCCAGGAGTTCCGGATCGTTCACGAGGTCGCGCCCGGTGAGCCGCGCCAGCGCAGGACGCGTACGGTCGTCGCTCGTAATCCCGAGTCCGCCGGTCGTCACGATGAGATCCACGCGCGAAGACTCCCGCGCGATCGCCTCGACGATCCGCTCTTCATCATCGGTAATCGTGACGTGGGATTCGACGATTACGCCGGCCTTGTGCAGCGCCTCCGCCAGATAAGTGAAGTTCGTATCGATCGTCTGGCCCGACAGGATTTCATCGCCGATCGTAATGACCGCAGCCGTCGCGATCGGCCTCGCGGGCGCGGTCATGTCACGCGCGCCCAGAGCACGAGCGCGACGCGAAGCAGCACGTTCGCGTAAACCCCGGCCAGCACGTCGTCCATCATCACGCCCCAGCCGCGCGGCAGGCTCTCGAGCTTGCGCACGGGCCACGGCTTCAGGATGTCCATCGCGCGAAAAATGAAGAAGCCGAATATCAGGGCCTGCCACGAGATCGCGGGCCCCGCGTGGGGCAGCGCCAGAACCGTGACGATCATGCCCGCGACCTCGTCGATCACGACAATGCCCGGGTCCTTCCCGTGAATGACTTCGGCCTTCGAAGCCGACCAGACGCCGACGAGCAGCACCACGACGAACGCGATCAGGCCCAGCGGCAGCGACCACTCGGGAATTCCGGGAACGCGCCCCGGGAGCGCCAGCAGAATGCACGCGGTGAACGTGCCGAACGTGCCCGGCGCGATCGGCGCGAGTCCGGAGGGACCGGCAGCGTAAATCCAGCGTGTGACGCGGTCGCCCCACGATTCGGTCTGTCGTTCGTGCATCATTTCGCTTTCGTTCGGTCGATTTCGTCAGCTCATGACGCGCTTGATGAATGCGCGGTTCGACAGAAGATAACTGACACCGGTCGCTAATGTCTGCAACGTAGTCACGATGAGAATGCCGAGGATGACGGGTTCGAACGCATCTTCGCCGATGAGGAGGAGCGGCGTGCCGAACTTGACATGCGCCATCTGCAGCAGGATGTGAACCTGCGTCACGATGATGAGCACCATCTGGAGCGCGGTCTTCCATTTGGCCGCGCCGCTCGCGGGGATCACGAGGCCGCGATAGGCCGCAACCGTGCGAAGGCCCGTGATCAGGAAGTCGCGCGCCACGATGCACACCACCATCCACGCGATGATGTAGTCGAGGCCGAGCGCGATGAAGGAAATGAGCGCCATGCTGACGAGCAGCTTGTCGGCCAGCGGATCCATGAACTTCCCGAAGTTCGTGATGACGCCGGTCTTGCGCGCGAGATAGCCGTCGTAGAGATCGGTCAGTGAGGCGATGATAAAAACGAGCAGCGCCGCGAAGCGCGACCAGAAGCTCTCGTTCAGCAGCAGGATCATGAACACGGGGCTCAGGATGATGCGCGACACGGTAAGTTGGTTCGGTAGATTCATGCGGCGTTATTCGAGGCCGCGTCTCCCTTTCAGAGCGCGTGCGAGCGTAAGCTGGTCGGAGAACTCGAGCGCTCCCCCCATCGGAATGCCGCGCGCGATTCTGCTCACGCTGACTTTCCTTTCCTTGATCGTCTCGCCTATGTAAAAGGCCGTGGCGTCTCCCTCGACGGTCGGGTTCGTCGCCAGAATGACTTCCTGTACTTCGCCGTCCTGCAGACGCGCCACGAGTTCGCCGATCCGGAGCGATTCGGGACGGATCCCTTCGATCGGCGACAGCGCGCCGTGAAGCACGTGATAGCGCCCGCGGAACTCGCCCGTCGATTCGATCAGAAACACGTCGCTCGGCTGCTCGACCACGCAGATTACGCGGCCGTCCCGGCGCGGATCCCTGCAGAGCTCGCACGGCTCGGTCTCCGTGTAGTTGCCGCAGACCGTGCAGAGGTCGATCTTCTCTTTCACGTCCACGAGATACGCCGCGAGCGAGTCGACCTCCTCGCGCGGCGAGCGAAGCAGGTGAAACGCGATGCGCATAGCCGACTTCTTCCCGACGCCGGGAAGCTTCGTGAGCTCGGAGACGAGGCTCTCGAGCGATGGTGCCTGAAAAACGGACATGCTGTTTAGAAAAGCCCGCCGAGACCGCCGCCGAGGCCGCCCGTGACTTTCGCCATTTCTTCCTGCGCCATCTCGCCCGCGGCGCGGAGCGCTTCGTTCACGGCCGCCGTCACGAGGTCCTGCAGCATTTCGACGTCGTCCGCGTCGACGACTTCGGGTGAAATCGTGATCTCCACGATCTCCTGCTTGCCCGTGGCGATCACTTTCACGGCGCCGCCGCCGGCCGCCGCCTCCACCGTGCGTTCGGCGAGTTCCTCCTGGATCTTCGCCATCTTGCTCTGCATCTGCTTCGCCTGTTTCATGAGGCCCATCATGTCTTTCATATCGTCTCCTTATCGAACTCTAACCGCTGATCTCGCCGTCCAGCATGTCGAGAATGCGGTCGATGCGGGGG
>JABDJQ010000513.1 GCA_013002425.1 Gemmatimonadota bacterium | reverse complement strand
CGTGGCTTTCGAGCGACCACGGAATCGTGTAGTCGCGCTCCGGCCATCCCCACATGTGCAATGTCTCGCTGAAGAACTCCAGTTTGCGCGAAGGCGTTCCGAAACCGACGCGCGCCGTGCCGTCGACGGCGACACCCACGGCCTGTCCGTTCCGGCGAACGGTGCGATCGGGGCCGACCTCGTCTCCCGATTCCGGCGCGAGCTCTTTCGCGTAGGGCGCGAGATTCGAGTGCGAGATTTCGAACGCGCCGTACTTGCGCATGTAGGCGAGCGGCGTCAGGTCCTCTTTCGCGGCGGCTTCGGGGAGTCCCGGCACGCTGTTTTCGAAAATCCAGCGGTAGTACTCTTCCACGTTGATCGTTTCGCCCTTGCGATACGGCGATTCGAACCACTGTTTGACGCCGAGCGATCCGTCCGGGTCCATGCGCATCGAAAGCTCGATCCACCATTCGTTCTCTTCCCACACTTCGCCCGGATTCGCTTCGTACGTAAACTGAACGGGGTGGCCCATTTTTTCCATCGCCACGCGGCGCACCGGCTGGCGAAACGCGATCCACTGCCCGTCGTGCGTCTCCTGGCTCATGAGATCGTGCCGTTCGCTCGCGAGCCCCATCGGCAGAATGTAGTCCGCGTAGAACGCCGTCTCGTTCCATGTCGGCGTGAGCGCGACATGACATTTCACTTTCGATTCATCGCGCAGCGCGTCCATCCAGGTGAAGCCGTTGGGGTTGATCCAGACCGGGTTATAGACGCGTGTGAAGTAAACGTCGATTTCGCCCCGGTTCTCTTTCAGGAAATGGGGGAGCAGAAAGCTCATTTCGTAATGCGCGAGCGGCCACTCGTCGGGGAGCTGCAGGTCGTTCCACGCTTCGAACGCCGCGGGCGAAACGAACGGCTTCGGCACGAACTTGTTCCACGAATTCGCCGACGTGCCCCCCTTCGTTCCGATGCTGCCCGTGAGCACGTTCAGGAAGAAGAGCGCGCGCGCGACCTGCCATCCGCCGAGGTTTCCGATGCTCGCGGCGCGCCACACGTGCGTGGCGAGGCGGCCGTCGCAGTTCGCGACGAGTTCGGCCGTCTCTTCGATGCGCTCGACCGGCACCTCGGACTCCTCGGCCGCGCGTTCGAACGTGTATTCCGCGTAGAGCGATTTGAGAAGCGCGTCGAACGTGGAGAAGTCGTCACGGGCCGCGTCGCCCGCCAGCAGGCCGCGGTCGAAGCCGGGCCCCGGGTCGAGCTTCCCGTCGCGCACGGCCTGCAGCGTCTCGCGCCAGTTCACCCAGTCTTCGACGTACTTGCGATCGTAGCGGTCGTTCTGAATCAGGTGGTTCGCGATCGAAAGCAGGATCGAAGTTTCGCTCCCCGGCCAGCTCGGAAGCCAGACGTCGCTCATGCTCGCCGTGTTGCTGAGGCGCGGATCGAACGTCACGATCTTGGCGCCCGCGGTCTTCGCTTCGATGATGCGTTGCGCGTGCGGGTTGAAGTAGTGGCCCGTTTCCAGATGACTCGAGAGCAGCAGAATGAGCCGCGCGTTCGCGTGATCGGGCGACGGACGGTCGAAGCCGCCCCAGAACGCGTAGCCCGCGCGCGCGCCGGCGCTGCAGATGTTCGTGTGCGAGTTGTGGCCGTCGACGCCCCACGCGCTGATGCACCGGTTCGTGAAGCCGTCTTCGCCTGGGCGGCCCACGTGATACATGATGCCGTCGCGGCGCTTTTCACGGCTCGCGCGCATCTTCGCCCCGATCTCTTCGAGGGCCTGCTCCCACGAGATGCGCTCCCATTGTCCTTCGCCTCGCGCGCCGACACGCTTCAATGGATAGAGAATGCGGTCGGGGTCGTACACCTGATTATGCGTCGCCGGCCCCTTCGCGCAGTTGCGGCCGCGCGACCCCGGATGCGCCGGGTTCCCTTCGAACTTGCGCACTTCGAGCGTCTCTTTGTCGACATACGCGAGCAGCCCGCACGCGCTTTCGCAGTTGAAGCAGACCGTCGGCACGAGCATGTAGTTACGCGCGACCTTCTTCGGCCACTGCTTGCCGTCGTACTCGACCCAGTCGTCCCAGAGTTCGGCCGGCGGGTATTGCGAAAGCCGTCCGTCGGGGTGCGTGACCGGCGTCATCTTCACTTCGCCGTACTTCGGCAGCGCGCGTCCGGCGGCGGTTTCGAACTTCTGCGGACCCTGCCTGCCGTGTGCGCTGCTGTCTGTGCTTCGTTTGTTCTTGTCGTCTTTGCTCATGCGTCTCTCAACTGTTCGGGATGCGCTGCGGCGCCATCACGAACGCGTATTCATGAATGAAGAAGCCGATGATGGCGAAAACGCCGGCGCCGATGATCGCGGGGAACGTGACGCCGACCGTGAACGTGTAGATCCCGATCGCAAGCGGGGCGACGAAGCCGAGGCCGAGCGCCCCGATTCGATACGCCCATTTGTAGCGGCCGTGATGAATGTCGCGGGCCGCGGCTTCGGCAACGTCGGTGGCGTGCCGCATGC
>JABDJQ010000598.1 GCA_013002425.1 Gemmatimonadota bacterium | reverse complement strand
CGCCGAACGAACCGAAATGCCGCGCCCGGAGAAATCGGCAAGCCAGGCGAGAAACAGGAACGAAACGGCGGTGAGAGGGGGAGCCAGAGCACGGCGTTTCACAACGCCGGCCAGAAACCATACCAGGAGGGCGGGCACGAGGAAGAGCGCGAGCGCAAAAAGTAATGCGGAAACGATCGAGACCGTGTCCGCATAGTGAAACGGATCCGACCGGAGAGCCCGCCGCCATTCCCACAGCGCGCCGATCAATCCGATCAGAAACGTGGCCGCCAGAGTCCCGGCCGCGCCGCCCCGAACCGCGTTCTGTCGCTCATTCGCCTGCATCGTTCGAGAGTATCACGAGGGGGGGACGTCGTCCCTCCCCCTTTCACGCACGTCCTTCTTCCGTTCGTCGAGCACCGCCCGTCGCAGCAGAAACTCGATCTGGCCGTTCACGCTGCGGAACTCGTCCGCGGCCCACTTCTCGAGTTCGTCCCAGAGAGCGGGGTTCATTCGAAGGAGAAATGCCTTTCGCTTGGCCATCGCTACTGGTGCAGCGTGCCGGCGTTGATCACGGGGTGAACCGACGACTCGCCGCAGAGGACGACAAGCAGGTTACTCACCATGGTCGCCTTCTTGTCTTCGTCGAATTCGATGATGCCCTCGTGGGAGAGCTTTTCGAGCGCCATGCTCACCATGCCGACCGCGCCGTCGACGATCTGCGTGCGGGCCGCGACGACCGCGCTCGCCTGCTGCCTGCGGAGCATCGCTTCGGCGATTTCGGGCGCGTACGCGAGGTGGCTGATCCTCGCTTCGATCACTTCGACGCCGGCGCGGCTGAACCGTTCGCGCAGTTCCTTCTCGAGCATCTGGCTCACGATCTCGGTTCCTTCGCGCAGCGTGATCACGCCTTCGTGATCGTCCTCCCACGTATCGTACGGATACGACCCCGCCAGATGCCGCACCGCCGCTTCACTCTGCACGATCACGTAGTGCTTGTAGTCGTCGACATCGAACGAGGCGCGCGCGGTGTCGGCTACCTGCCACACGACAACGGCCGCGATTTCGATCGGATTCCCCGACTTGTCGTTCACCTTGAGCCGCTCGCCGTTCAGATTGCGGGCGCGGAGCGACACTTTCGTTTTCACGAAGAACGGGTTCGCCCAGAAGAAACCGTTCTGCTTCACCGTGCCTTTGTACTTCCCGAAAAGAACCAGCACGCGCGCCTGATTCGGGTTCACGATAAAGAACCCGGCGCCCAGAAACGCCGAGATGACGAGCCCGAAGACGCCCTGCATCACGAAGATCCGGATCCCGCTCGCTCCCCCCGTAATCACGACCGCCAGCGAGAAGAGGAGTAAGAAGATCACGACGAAGAGCATGAAATAGCCGCTCCAGGCGCTTCTTGTCAGTTCCTTTACCATGCTTTCTGCTCCTTTCTTGAGCCATCACTTTAATATCGATATGATATCACACTCCCGCAAAGAGAGGACGAAAATTCGTCGCGCCGGACGGGGGACCTCTGCCGAGCTTGCCGAGGCAGGGGTGGCCGGCGCGACAGGACCCGTCTCGTCCGCCTTCTCGAACAGAAATACTCGTCAAACCCGTGTTTTATTCGCGGACGAGGACGGCGCGGACCGGGGACGCGTCGGACCCCGGGATCTTGAGCGGGAGCGCGGAAAGCAGATAGACGCCGTCAGGGGCATCGGTGAGATCGAGATTTTCGAGCCAGGCGACCCCGCCTTCGTGCAGGATCTTGTGCGCGAGAAGTTCCTTCGAGTCGGTCGGATCGATGCTGGGCGTATCGATGCCGACAAGCTTGACGCCGGCGCGCGCGACGAGGCGCGCGAAGTCGGGTGAGAGGACCGTGCAGCTCTCGGGGAATTTCGCGTGGTCGAGATCGGTGCCCGTTCGCAGCAGAATCCGCGGCGGCATCGTGAGGTCGAACGCAGCCAGGTGTTCGGGCACGACCTGTTTCGGCTTCCCCGGCACCGTCACGACGCGCGCATACCCGATGTATCGATCGAGCGGGACACGGTCGATACCGTCGGCGCTCTCGGTCACGTGAAACGGAGAGTCCGCATGCGTCCCGACATGAGGCGACATCTGAAACGAGCTCAGATTTACCGCGGCTCCATCGGCGATACGCGTCGTCCACTCCTGCGAGAAGGGAACGTCCCCCGGCCACGGCGCGGTTTCGGGCGTGAGCGCACGCGAGATGTCGATGATCTCGGGGCTCATCGCGCGTCGCTCACGATCGACGCGATCGCATCGAGCGCCGCCGTCACTTCGTCATCCGTATTGTAGAAGTGGGGCGCGATCCGAACGCCGGCTTTCGGCCGGTAGTCCACCAGAATGTCGCGCCGGATCAATTCGTCCTTCAGCTGCTCGGCTTCGCGAAGGGCGATCGTGACGGTCCCGCCGCGCACGGCATCGTCACGCGGCGACTTGACGGGCCATCCCTCCCGCTCGCAGCGGTCGAGAATGAGGCGCGTCAGTCGAAGCGACTTCGCACGTATGCTGTCCATGCCGACCGCGTGCACGATATCGAGCCCGGCCTCTGCCGCGCGCATCGTGGCGATCGTGGGCGTCCCGGTCAGAAATCGCCAGGCGCCCTCCGCGCGCTTGAACGACCCGGCATCGAACGCGAACGGCTTTTCGTGCGACTGCCAACCCGTGAGGCGCGGTTTCAGCTCGCGCGCGCGATCGGGGCGCACGTAGAGAAACGCGTTGCCCGGCCCGCCGCAGAGCCACTTCAGACATCCGCCGACCGCCGCGTCGACGCCGAGATCGATGACGTCGAACGGTACGGTTCCGGCCGACTGATAGACGTCGATCAGGACGAGCGCGCCCGCTTCATGCGCCTTCGCGACGACGGCCGCGACATCCTGGATGTACGAAGATCGAAACAGCACGTGTGATATCGCGACGACCTGCGTTTCCCCGTCGATGGCCGCGAGCAGCTTCTCCGTATCGACGATCACATCGTCGTTCGCAGGCACGCGAACGACGCGCGCTCCGAGACTCTCCCACCCTTCGAACAGGTAGAGGTTGGTCGGGAAGTTCATCTCGGTCGTGACGATCTTGTTGCGCTTTCCGTCGAACGGGAGCGACGAAAGAAATACGCCCGTGGCGAGCGAAACGTTCGGCTGCATCCCGACCGAACCGCGGGGGGCGCCGATGATCGCGCCGACCTTGTCGCCGATCGTGACGGGCAGTTCCCACCACCCTTCCTCCCAGGCAACCACGCCCTTCGTTTCCCATTCGTCCGCGTACCGCACGAGTCCTTCGCGCGCGCCGACCGGCATGGCGCCGAGGGAATGACTCACGAGATAGTTCTTCTTCGCGAGAATCGGAAACTGATCGCGAATCGAAAGATCGATGGTGTCCGTCATTTCGCCGGGTTCTCCCGAAGCGCCGCGGGCGGCTGCATCAGTACGCGGAAAATCTCGACCATCGCCATCGTGTCGAGTTTGCAGTATGCCCTCAAATCGTGCGTCATCCGCTCACGCTCCTCCTCGGTCATGGCTTCGTTCTGCAGTCGATTGAAAGCGAGAATCGCTTCCATGCCGTCCGAAATGCCGAGCCCCGAATAATCGATACCCGGAACCATGATCGGCAACACGTTCTTGATGGAAAACGAACCGCGGAAATCGGGATGATAGTAGTGCCTGTGAATGACGCGCAGCAGATCGAGAATGCGCTTGCTGACCCGTTTCAAGCTGGCGCGAAGTTCGGGAAACACCTCTCCCATCCGCCGGACGACCCGCTCTTCGAAATCGGAATAGACGACGATCGTACCCTCGCTCCCGAGCAGAAAGAGAAGCGACTCCGTGAGCTCGCGCCGGGGATCGCCCTCCCGGTCCCAGAGAAAGTCGTGATGCTCGATCGGCCCGCCCGGTTTCCGCTGCACGTGGCACGACCATTGAAACGGCACGAGATCGTAAGGGCGCTGATGAACGAACGACGGAAGCGGAGGCGCGGTCGATTCGAAGTCGAGGAAGAAGAGCGGATACGTCACCGCGCGCCTGAGACTTTGCGCGGGGCTTCCGGCGACGACAGCGCGTCCTTCGCGCACGGATCGGATCTGGCGCTTCTGAATCGTATTGTACGAACCGCTCGCGGGAAGCGACTGCATGTCGAAGATGCCGCGCTTGATGAGCCTTTCGACCGCTTCCCAGCCGCCGTCGCCCTGATAGAGATCGAACACGCTTCGCTCGGGGAGCGAAGGCCAGCACGTGCGCAGGAACGAACAACGGCCGCACATGCGCTTCAGCGGCACTTCCGGCGGTGTCTCGCTCGCGAGCGCGCGCACCAGCTCTTCGTAGCGCTTGCGGATCTTCGGGAGGCGGTCTTCGACCGACTGCGAACAGTCCACGCGGCGGAAATACGTCTCCGCCCCCCACTTCGCCTGCTTGTCGAGCACGATCATGCCCGGCTCCACGGAGTAGCCGAGCGCGCGCATGGCGAAGACGTGCACCGTGAGATCCGGTACGTACTTCTCGACGGAAGTCCCCGCCTTCACCTCCCAGACGCGCCAGTGATCGGGCGCCGCGCGCTCGAGGATGTCGATGCGGATTCGAAGCGGCCCGTGCGAAAACGCGGCGTTGAAGAGCACCGCTTCCCCGTTATCGATCGCCTCCTGCGTCTTCAGAACCGCTTCGTCGTGGCTCTTCGCCCGGATCAGGCGCCCGCCCGGAAACTCCTCGCGAACGGCGTCGCGCACGATCCGCCCGTACTCCATGCGGACGAGATCGGTCGCGGAACGCACGTACGGCTTTCCGTTCCGATTCTCCGTCACGCGAAGATACGCGGCCTTCCTGCAGAAGCTCGCGCGCTTGATCGCCTGTTTTGAAAAAGTGAAAGTCTTCTTCATCCCCGCATCCACACAAAAAGGAAGGAGCCGAACCGTTGTTCGACTCCTGCCAAGTTACCATAGCCGATCGGATCTGTCGCCGCCTACGAAGCCTCGAGCAGCTTTTCGAGCCGCGCGACGGCGTCACCCATCATCTGCATCGCCGCTTCGATCGGAGCGGGCGTCGTCATGTCGACGCCGGCGCGCTTCATCTGCTCGATCGGGTAGTCGCTGCCGCCCTCGTTCAGCAGATCCAGGAACGCGTCGACAGCCCCCGGTTCCCCTTTGTCGATCTTCTCGGCAATCGCGAACGAAGCCGCGTAGCTCGTCGCGTACTGAAACACGTAGAAGTTGTAGAAGAAGTGCGGAATGCGCGCCCACGTGTACGCCGTCTCCGGAGCGACGATCATCGCGGGGCCGTAGTATTTGGAGACGAGGCCGGAGTAGAATTCGCCCATCGCCTCGGGCGTCAGCGTCTCGCCGCGCTCGGCCATTTCGTGAATGCCGACTTCGAACTCGGCGAACATCGTCTGGCGTATCATCGTGCCCATCATATCCTGAATGAAGCGGTCGAGCAGATAGATCTGTTCGTCGCGCCCCGCCCCTTCGCTTTCGCGGTCGAGCCGGAACTGGAGAAGCGCCTCGATACCCGTCGACGCCACTTCCGCGACGAACGTCGAGTAGTCGCAGTTCACGTATTCCTGATGCTCGCTCGTACGAAGCGAATGCATCGAGTGGCCCACTTCGTGCGCGAGCGTGAAGACGCCGTTGATGTTGTCGCCGTAGTTCATGAGAATGTAGGGCATGGTGCCCTTCGTGCCGTGCGAGTAGGCGCCGCTTCGCTTGCCCGCGTTCTCGTAAACATCCACCCATCCCGCGTCGAGACCGGCGTTCAGGTCGTTCACGTACTCTTCGCCGAGCACCTCCACCGCGTCGAGCACCATCTTGCGGCCTTCGGCGTACGGAGTTCCGCCCGGCGGATTTGCTGCGATCGACGGGTACAGATCGACGTAGTGCATCTGGTGGAGCCCGAGCGCCTTCTTGCGAAGCGCCACGTAACGATGCACCGGCGCGATGTTGTCGCCGACCGCCTGAATCAGATTGCGATACACGGACTCGGGGATGTTGTTACGGGCGAGAGAAGCGTGCAGCGACGACTCGTAACCGCGCGCCCGCGCCCTGAAGACGTACCCTTCGACAGCGCCGGCAAGCGCGGCGGCGAGCGTATTCGAAACTTCGCCGTACGCGCCGAGTGCGGCGTTGTAGGCGTCGCGACGAACGCGCGCCTCTTTCGAACGACGGAACTTCTCGAAGCGTCCGCTCGTGAGCTGTACCAGGTTCCCGTCTTCGTCTTCGATCGAGGGCCACTTGAAGTCGGCGTTCCGGAGCATACCCGCGATGTCCGCCGGGGCGCCGAGCGCGGTGCTCGACATCGCCAGCAGCTCTTCTTCGCGCGGCGAAAGCGTGTACTTCCTGAGTCGGATCGAATTCTCGATCGAGAACTCGTACGAGGCGAGACGTTCGTTCTGCTTCAGGAACGCGCGCAGCTTGTCGGCCGGAATCGCGGCCAGTTCGGGATCCTCCCACGCCGTGAGCTCCGCGAACTTCGTGCGGAGCTTGCCCGCGCGCGTGTCCATGTCCTTGTACTTCGCGACCCGCGTATCTTCGTCCGACCGGAGCGACGCGTAAATGCCGAGGATCTCGACACGCTGGAGCAGCTTGTCGCGCAGCTCGAGGTAGTCGGCCAGGGCGTCCGAAGACTTCGCGAGCGTTCCTTCGTGGTCTTTGAGAACGGCGGTTTCGGCCGTGAGCGCCGTGAGCTCCTTCTCCCACGCTTCGTCCGTCGCGAAGAGTGCGGCCGTGTTCCATTTGAACTCGTCGTCGATCTCGTGACGCTCGGTCGCGGCCATCTTCGCTTCGTAGGCAAGCGGAACCGCGCGCCAGACGAAGACGGATAAGAGCAACATTCCAAATACTTTAGCGAACAACTTCATAAAAAAACCTCCAGGTAATCTGCGGGGGGATCATTCGACTATCAAGGGAAGCGGCTCCGCGGTCAACGCATTTCGGCTTGCAACACGGAAGCGCGGGCAGGTAGCCTTTGGGGGGTTCGAAACAAGCCGTCTCCCTCATGCAGGACGGAAACAGACCACGGATCGTTCACTCGAATTTCTGGAGGAACTGCCAATGAAACGGATTCTGCTGATTGCGCTCGCGATCTTCTGTACGGCCGCGTGGCTGGCGCCCCCCGTTCTCGCCGGAGACGACCACGATCATGCCATGGCCGAAGGCGGCGAGGACGCCATGATGGCGAAGTGGATGGAAATGGCCACGCCCGGCCCGCATCATGAAGCGATGGCCAAGGGCGTCGGGAAGTGGACGACGGAATCCACGTGGTGGATGACGCCGGACGCCGAGCCGATGATGACCACGGGCACCGCGTCGCAGGAACTGGTGCTCGGCGGCCGCTACCTCGTCGAAACGTTCAGCGGCACGATGATGGGCATGCCCTTCGAAGGCCACGGCATGTGGGGCTTCGACAACGCGTCGGGCAAGCACATGGGCATCTGGACCGACAACATGAGCACGACGATGATGTACAGCGAAGGCGAATGCGAGGATCACTGCAACAAGATCACGCTGATCGGCACGTACGTGGACGGAATGACCGGCGCGATGAAGACAATGAAAGTCGTCAGTGAAATGATCGATGACGACCACGCGTCCGTCACGATGTACGACGTTGCGGAAGACGGCACGGAATTCAAGAACGGCAAGATCATGTACACGCGCGTCAAGTCGTAGCGGTCAGCTTACGGACTCGACGTTGAAAACCGGCGCGGGGCGGGCCTCAGGCTCGCCCCGCGTTCTGGTTTCCGCGCCGGGCTCTCGCTGTCACTCTCCGGCCTCACCGAACCTTCCTCATATAGAACGATCCCGGTTCCCGCTCGCGCGTCAGAAAAGGCGCGACCGACTGCAGCCTGTCGAAATGGTCGTGAGCGAGCAGATTGAGAGCCCCGAGAATCTCCCAGCTTTCGTTGTGAGACAGAAACGCCTCGAGAAGATACTGCTCGTTCCAGAATCTGACATCCTCCCGCAGCCACTCTCCGGGGTAGTTGCGCGGAGAAAAGATGTCGTGCACGTGCACGATCACTCCCCGATCGAGAGCGGGCAGCAGCTCCAGATACTCATAGAGAACGTCTCCCCGGGGACGAATCACGTGCGACGAATCGATGAAAAGAATGTCGTTCGACTCGAGCTCCGCGAAGAACGAAACGGGCAGGTCCTCGACCTTCTCCCTGACCACGGTAACGCTCGTCTCCTCGAGCCACGGCATTTCGTACGGCTCGATGCAGACGTGCCGGCAGTCGTAAGCGGCGTCTTCCCGGCGATTCCGTTCGATCGCCCTGATCGCCATCAGAGTCGAGTTGCCGCTCCCGATCTCGAAAATGCGAGCAGGCTTGATCGTTCGAATGAGCTGGTACCAGTACTCCGCGTCGCCCGACGCGAATGAAGCGTTGTCGAAATCGAACGCGGGTCCGGCCGAGTCCTCGTTCCCCGGTTCCGCAAGCTCAGCGGCATATGGAAACGGCTCCATGAAAGCCAGTTGCCCCTCGACATTCCACTTGATCCCGGGGAGGGGGCGACTCTGCGAGAAACTCTGCCCGTGATTGCGATGGTCGAACTGCGGTTCGTAGTAGTGGTCGCGAATGGGAAACACGCCGATGTTCAAAAGGGCTGCCCGGCAAAGCGGCATCCGGCGAACGCCGGCGCGGCGAACCGCTTTGAGCAGCATGGCGGAAACGACGAGGAAAGGGAGAACTACGATATCCAACAGTGGCAGGAGTCTCAGAATCGACTTCTTCACTCGATCCGTTCCCAGACTTCATCGATCACGAGCACGCCCCCGCCGGTCTTGATCCTGCCGGTGTGGTGCCAAATGTCCCCGTCGATGGCGCAGTCGAATACGACGGTTTTCCCCACGAGGTTCGGCATCCAGTGGTACTGGATCGTCTCGGTGTACGTTTCGTCGTCGAGAACGTACCGCCCCCCGCCCGCGACAATCTCGTTCTTCGCATGAAGTCCGAACGCGAAACGCTCCTCCGTCAGGATCTTGATCGTCTGTCCCTGGGGCGCCTCGTCGTCGATCCGGACCCACGAGCCCTGCAGAGATTTCGCTCCGCATCCGAGCGTGGTCATCAGCGTCAGGATGATCAGCGCCGTGCTCGAAGCGCCGATGCGGAGCTTTCTCAAGGTGTCCATCGTTCGTACCTCCCGTTTGCATGTGAGCGACTCTCCATGAGTCGTAGCAGCAGCGGGTTCCGACTGCAAACGAAAGAAGGCGGACCCCGCAAAGGTCAGGGCCTCAAGTATTCCAGAAGCGCCGCACCACGTGGTGACAGGCGATACCCGGTGCCCAGGCTCTCGGTCAGGCCGAGCGCCTTCAGCTTCCTGACGTTTCGTTTGAACGGCGCCGTTTCCTGGTCGACGTGTTCGCAGAGATCGCCGGCGCGCACCCCCTCATGCCTCTGCAGCAGTTCGAGTACGCGGAGCGTCCAGGGAGGACCCTCCGCGCGCGCGTCCATGCGCTCGAGTTTCGTGCGGAGCGTGAGGAGTTCGCCTGCGTCCGGCTTTTCATCGCGAAGCGCGATCCGCGGGTCGGCGCGCAGGGCGCCGAGTTCGATACGGTAGATTGCGCCCCCCTCGCGGCGCGCGAGTTCATCGAGCAGTGCTTTGCGCGACTCGTAGCCGGCGCGTTTCGCATCGGCAGCGGAAATCGAAGAGAGCGCGGCCCTCTTTACGGACTTGATCTCCAGTTCCCCGACAGCAGTAAGGAGCGTGCCCCCTTCTTTCACGGTCGGCCGGCGCCAGCGACGAAAGGCCACCGTGACCGATCCGTTACGGATGCCGATCAGATGTTTCCGGGGAAACAGCATGGCCCGTCCTCATGATACGCC
>JABDJQ010000499.1 GCA_013002425.1 Gemmatimonadota bacterium | reverse complement strand
GTGCTACACTTTTCAGTCACTCGAACAGGGCGCGAGAGCGCCTCTGGAGGCATTTTCAAATGAACGAGGAAACGGACAGCAGGGCCGTGAACGAGGGCGGCGGCGAGGCGAAGGCGGCGGCTCCGAGGGCGGAGGAAACCGCTCCGAAGCCCGATGCGGGCGCGGCCGAGGGTGCTGCCGAAGGCGTCGTCGAGGTCAAACGGATCAAGTACGACGACTTCATGAAAGTCGAGCTCCGCACCGCGAAGATCAAGCTCGCCGAGAAGGTCGAAGGGGCCGACCGGCTTCTCCGGCTCGAGCTCGAAGTGGGTGACGAGGAACGGCAGATCGTGGCCGGCATCGCCGAGCATTACGCGCCGGAAGATCTCGCGGGAAAAATGATCGTCATGGTCTTCAATCTGAAACCGGCGAAGATTCGCGGGGTGAAGTCCAACGGGATGCTTCTCGCCGCTTCGACCGACGACACGCTCAAGCTCGTCACGATCGACGGCGAATTCCCGACCGGCGTCCGCGTGCGCTAGACCCCGCAATCGCCGTTTCCGAATCCGGAACCGGCGCGCGACCCGTTCCTTCCCGTTTTCACGGAGGGACTCTCGATGCAACCAAGACTTCTCGGCCCGGCGTTCGTGCTCGCGGCCGGCCTCGTCGTCTCCGCGCTCGTGCTTTCGAACGCGTGGATGACGCACCTGAAGACCACGCGCCAGACGCTCGACGTCGCGGGCTCGGCGAAGATGACGATCGAGTCCGACTTCGGCATTCTGCGCGGCACGATTTCGTCCGCGGCTCCTGCAGCGGCCGAAGCGTTCCGGGGGCTCGAAGCGCAGAAGCCCGCGCTCACCGCGTACCTCACGGAAGGCGGCTTCGACGCGGGCGACATCCGGATGTTTCCCCCGACGACCTACGCAACTTGGGAGTACGACCGGAACGGGCATCAGACCGGGCGGGCGCTGACGCACACGTATGCACAGCGCTTCGAGGCGACCTCGAACGACGTGCGGCTCGTCGAACGCGTTTCCGGTTCGATCGCCGAACTCGTCGAGCGGGGCGTCACTCTCAACCTCGAGATGTCCGAGTATCATTTTACGAAGCTGGCGGATATCAAGATGGACGTGCAGGCGCTTGCTGCCGAAGACGCCCGCATGC
>JABDJQ010000496.1 GCA_013002425.1 Gemmatimonadota bacterium | reverse complement strand
GCTCTCGGCAGGCGCGAAGCTGCGCGTGTTTCGCGAGCCGTGGGTCAAGACGCCGCCGCCCGCGGACGGCAACGAGTCGGTGCACGCTTTTCTCGCGCGCCGGTTCGGCGTCGGGATCGCGGACGCTTTCGCCGACTCGATCGTGTCGGGCGTCTTTGCGGGCGACGCGAAGGCGCTCACGATGCGCGGCGCGTTCCCGCGCGCGACCGACGCCGAGGCGGCGGCCGGAAGCGTGATCAAGGGGATGAAGAGCGGCGGCAAGCCGGGCAAACTGATATCGTTTCGCGGCGGCATGCAGACGCTTGTCGACCGCATGGCGGGCGACCTCGGCAGCTCGATTCGATTCAACAGCGAAGTGACCGCGATCGAACCGCACGAGAACGGCGTCACGGTGCGCGTGAACGGTGAGTCGATCGAGGCCTCGGATGTATTGCTCGCGACGCCTCCCGGAAAGACGGCCGCGCTGATCGCCCCGATCGACCAGGAGTCGGCGCGCGACCTTCGCACCATTCGCTCCGCGCGCGTCGCGGTTATCGTGACGGGATTTCGCGAGGAACAGGTGCGCACGCCCGTCGACGGCTTCGGCTTTCTCGTGCCGCGGCGTGAAAAGATGCGCATTCTCGGCTCGCTCTGGACCTCGAGCATATACCCCGGCAGCGCCCCCGAGGGTCGCGTGCTGTTCCGCACGATGATGGGCGGCATGCACGACCCGAAGGCGCTGACACTCCCGGGGCGCGCGCTGCTTCCGATCGCGCTCCGCGAACTGAACGACGTGATGGGAATCGACGGGGACCCCGAGTTCATCAAGGTCTACAAGCACGATCCCGGTATTCCGCAGTACGAAGCGGGACACGAGGAGATCGTGAAGCGTGTGGCTTCGCGCATCGGACCGCGCGTTTCGATGATCGGGAACGGGGTGGACGGCGTGTCCGTGGCGAAACTGCTGGAACTCTACGAGCGCGGGCTTTCGTTTCAGCCTCAGGCGGGGACGCGGGCGGGCGTTGCGGGCTGATTCCGCGCGGCGCCCTTCTGTGATTCGACCTCGATGACGCCCTCCCGTTTCGTGATGCTGCCGATCACGCACGCCGACTCGTAACCGACCGACTTCAGTTTCTCGACGACACGCGCGGCGTCGCTTTCGTCGACGGCCGCGAGAAGGCCGCCCGACGTCTGTGGATCGAAGAGCAGCGTGCCGAGCGGTTCCGTTCCTCCGACCACGCTCCAGCGCGCCAGTACGCGTTCCCGGTTCGCGGGGTCGATCGTGCTCTTCGTGCCGCGGAGCGCCGCCATGCGCGCGCCCTCGAGCACCGGAATCGCCGCCCCGATGATCCGCGCCCCGACGCCTCCGTCCGCATCCGTACCGCGGCCTGCGTCAGCACTCCGGCTCGCCTCGAGCATCTCCGCCAGGTGCCCGAGCAGGCCGAAGCCGGTGACGTCCGTGAGCGCGTGCGCCGTGCCGTCCGCGAGCACGCCGGCGGCCGCTTCGTTCGACTGCAGCATCGATGCGATCGCGCCTTCGATCGCGCGCCCCGGCGCTTCCGCGCGCATGTCGGCCGCCCAGAGCACGCCCGTGCCGACCGCGCCCGTGAGGATCAGCGCGTCGCCGGGGCGGGCGCCCCCTTTGGTCGCGACGCGCGCCTCGTCGATCAGACCCGTCATCGACACGCCGACCGTGATCTCGCTTCCCTCGGTCGTGTGGCCGCCGACGAGCGTCGCGCCCATGCGGTTCAGTTCCTCCACGATTCCGGACATCACGAGCCTGAAGTCCTGGCGCATGAGTTCGTCGCTCGCGAATGGAATCGTCACGTTCGCGAGTGCCGTGTCGGGCTTGGCGCCCATCGCGAAGAGATCCGAAGCCGCGTGCAGCGTCGCGATGCGCCCCATGAGATACGGGTCGTCGACGAACGCGCGGAACGAGTCGACGGTCTGCACCGTCGCGAACCCTGCGGGAATGCGAACGACCGCCGCGTCGTCGGGGGAGTCGAGCCCGCGCAGCACACGCGGATTCGGGGGAATCGCGAGTTCGCGGAGCGTGTCTTCGAGCAGAAGCCCGCTCACCTTCGAGCCGCACCCCGCGCACCGCATGGCGTCATCCTCACCCGGCGTCTCTTCCGCGGCGGCCTCTTTCGCGCGCATCATGACGGGAGAGGGGCCGAGTTTCGCGGGGTCGAATTTCTGCATCCATTTGCGATCGATCCAGTCCTTCCACTTCCAGACCCACCGTCCGCGCGGCGCGAATCCCTTGTAGCTGCCGACGGCGGAACCGTCGCCGGTCATGAGGAGCGCCAGAAATCCGGCCTGCGGTTCGTACGCGCGGAGCGGGCCGCCTGTCGTCATGGCCGCGAGGTTCGCAGTGAGAATCGGGCCCTGGCGCACGGCGTAGACGCCGGCTTTCGGGACATCGGGATGTTCGTCGATATGGATCATGTCGCCGGCGGCGAAAACGGTGTCGTCGTCGATCGACTGCAGCGTCTTCTTCACGCGAATGAAGCCGCGGGGATCCTGCGCGAGGTCGAACGCGTTCTGCGCGGGCTGGGCGCCGCCCCCGGTCGCCCAGAGGATCAGATCGTGCGGGACGGGAGCGCCTGCCGCGCATTCGATTTCGGTTGCCGTGACGCGTTCGATCACGGCGCCGAGGCGGACGGCGATGCCGCGCGAATCGAGCGCGCGTTCGATCGCTTTGCGGACGGACGCCGGCTGATCGGGGAGCACCTGCTCGCCGCGGTCGATCAGCGTGACGGTGGTGTCCGCGATCTTCTTCCCGAAGCGCGCGCGCATCGCGAACGCGAGTTCCACACCCGCCGCGCCCGCGCCGACCACGGCAATGCGGATCGCATCGCGATTCGTGAAATTCCGTTCGAACGTTTCCACCTTTTCGAGGAGCAGCCCGATCGGGCGCGTCAGGATCGCGTGTTCGCGAACGCCCGGAAGATCCGCCCCGCGCGTTACCGAGCCGATGTCGAGAGAGAGCAGATCGTACCGGAGAGGCGGGCGACCTTCGATCTGCACGAGGCGCGCGGCGCGATCGAGTCCTGTCACGCGCCCCTGCACGAAACGAACACCCGCCCATCGCGACAGCCGCACGAGATCCGCCTCGGTTTCGCCGGCGGTGTAAAGGCCCGCGAGAGCGCCGGGGAGCATGCCCGAGTAATATGCCGTGGGGCCGTCCGACACGAGCGTGATCCGGAGCGCGCGCGGCCCCTTCATCGCCAGCGACTTCAAGACCTGCACGTGCGCATGGCCGCCCCCGACCAGCACGAGCTCTTTGCTTTTCTTCTCGTTGCGCATGCCGCTCAGTCTAACAAAAAAAGGGGTGTGCCCGAAGACACACCCCTGCGATCCGAACGGGTTTCGGTCGCGTGCCTGCGCGGAGCGCGGCAAAGACTCTAGCGAATCAGCGTCATGCGCCGCGAAACGCGGGCGCCGTCGCCTTCGAAACGATAGAAATAGACGCCCGAAGAGACCGCGCTGCCGCTTTCGTCGACGCCGCGCCATTCGGCCGTATGCGATCCCGCTTCCCGCGTTTCGTCGACCAGACGCTTCACGTGGCGGCCGGACACATCGTAGATGTCGATGCGGACCGGGGCCGTGTTCGCGAGCTGGTAGCGAATCGTGGTTGTCGGGTTAAAGGGATTCGGCACGTTCGCGAGAAGCGCCGTGCGCGCCGGAATCGTCTTCAGCGTGACCGGATTCTCGGCGCTCACCTGCGTGTCGGGCTTCCAGTTTTCGTCCCCGGTCTGGAACGAAACGAGAGCCACGTCGGTACGGGCCGGGTCGAGAACGCGGAACGTCACGGTGCCGGCTTCGGCACGATCCACGGCGCGCGGGCCGGCGCTCGTGGCGATCGTGATGTCGACGACCTTCTTGTCCGTGCGCACGAAAGGACCGAGCACGAGCGGGTCGTCGAAGAGGTCGCCGGCTTCGAAGCCGACGAACTCGAGCGCGTCCGTGTCGTACGCGAGATCGAAGTGAACGGCCTGCACGGCGGCAAGATCCGCCGCCCCGATCCGCACGGTCATCGTGGCGCCGCGTTCGAACTTGAGCGCCGCCTCACCGGGCGTGCCTGCGGTTACGAACGGACGCGCCGCGCTGTTGGAGCCCGCGAAGGCGGTCCCGGCGAGGACCGTGAGACAGGCGAGTATTGTGATCTTCGTATATTTCATGATGTCCTCCTACGGGCACTGCGCGTTGTTGAACAGGAGCGGCAGATACTTCAGCGTGTCGAAGAAGTTCACATCGTTCGCGGGATCGCGATCGAAGTTACCGCACGTTCCCGTACCGGCGTTCAGTTCCGGCAGGTAGATGAATGTATCCATGAAGTTCGTCATGTTGTCGCCGTTCAGGTCGGGCGACGTGATGAACGAGTTCGTTCCCGCCGCCAGCGCGACCGACGACACAGTAGCCGTAATCGCGAGGTTGCCGCATCCGGCGATGTTCGCGATCTGAATCACCGTTTCCCCGTTCACGTCCGTGGCCGCCGTCGAAGCGAACGACGCCGTGTTCGTTCCCGACGCGCAGAAGCGAATCGCTTCGCCCACGCTCGACGTTCCGACGATGTCCACGGTAACGTCGCCCGCCGCGATTCCCGTCATCGGGTTGTTCGCGCCGTCGCGTGCCGTAACCGTGATCGTGAGCGTCGAGTCGCCGTTGCCGTCCGGGCTGATGAAGAGCCCCGTGTTCGCGCTCACGGTCGAGTTCGAACCGCTCACTGCGGGCGCCGACGCCGAACAGATCGAGAAATCGTCGAGGGCGGCTTCGACCAGCGAACCGTCGCCTTCGTCGCTCGCGATGAAGCGGAACTGCACCGTGCTCGTGAGCGAGATGAAGTCGTTCAGCAGGAACGTGTGCTCCGTCCAGCTGTTCGCGCTCGCGGTCGTGTTCTCGAGATCGACCCAGCCGCCGCCGTCGTTCACGGAGACCTGCCAGACGTCCGCGCCGGGCGAGGCGCCGAGGTTGTTGGTGTACCAGCGCCAGTACGACACGATCGAGATCGTGTTGGCGGAAAGATCGTAGACCGGCGAGTAGAGCGACGTCTTGCCGCCGTCGATGTCGAACGTGCCCCCGCTCGCGCCGGCCGCGAGCTGCGTCGCCCAGCAGTCTGTGCCGGCGACCGTGTGGTCGTCTTCGGGCTGCAGCGCACCGCCGTTGGTCGTGCCTTCCGGATCGCCGAGCTCCCAGAAGCCCGTCGTCGCGTCGTCGGTCGAGTCGGCGTTGACCACCCATCCCGACGGCGATTCGAAGTCGTCCGCAATCGAACAGACGAACGTGCCGACCAGGAAGCTGTGGTAGTTCGTCGGCGCGAGCGACGGTTCGGTCGTGCTTGCCGCGTTCACGTCTTCCGCATAAATGTAATAGTCGACGAACGAGCCGATCGGCTGCGCCGGAATCTGGCCCGTGTAGCTGTCGCCGCCGTTCGCCGTGACGCCCACGCTCGTGTACGATCCGCCGTCCACGCGATAAAAGACTTCCGTCGCACCCACGTTGATCGCCACGTCACTCGTGATCGTGGCCGTGATGTCGATCGGAAGCGTCTCGTTCAGGTGTTCCGTCACGGGCGTATGCACGATCGAAACCGGCGTTACGATCACCGGACACGAGAAGTTGTGATTCGACGCGCCGACGCACCACGCGGCGTAGTTCGGAACGCCGTTCGTCAGGTCGCCGTCGTTGTCGACCGCCATGAAGGTCCAGAGAACCTGGTCCTCTTCGGTCTGGGGAAGCCCGAGGCGGCGCGCGAAGTGCCAGCCGAGCGCCGCAATGCTGTCGGCTTCGGCCTGCGGCAGCGTGTTCTGCAGCTCCTGCCACGAATCCCACAGGAATCCGGCGATGATCTGTCCGCCCGTGTGCGAGTCCGACCAGTCGCCCGGATACTGGAGCGTGTTGTCCGAGTTTCGAATCCCCGAAACGCAGTTCCCGGTGAAGAAGCCGAGTCCGATGATGCTTTCGCGCGTCAGCAGGTTCGCGGCGATATCGCTGTTCCCCTCGTGGAGCGAAGAACGCGGCTGCGACGTGCTCGTGTACACCTGGTCGGTGATGCCGTGGCCGTATTCGTGATAGCCGACGTCCGCGAGCTGGCCCGTGTTGCCGTAGGTCGCGCTCTCTTCGCAGAAGTTGATGCTGCGGTCGCCGAACGAGTACCACGCGTTCCCGGGGCAGAAGCCGTCGGTGCGTTCGACCACGCACGGCGCCTGATAGTCCATTGCCGTGAACGTGGGGTCGAGGTCGAGCAGCCAGTCGTGCTGCAGGTTGATGTGATGGAACAAGTCGCGCTCCGAGGCGATCGAATTCGTGTCATCCCAGTCGATCGTGAGCGGCGTGCCCGGCGTGATCGTGCCGGCCTGCGAACCGTCCGCGCCCGCGCCTGTCCAGCGATCGATCGCGATCCACGGGCCGTCGAAGCTCGTCGTGAACGCGCGGTCGTCCGTACCGCCGTAGGGGAGAGTGAAATCGCCGTTCGCGTCACTGGTCGCCGTTCCGACACCGGTCACGACCACGTCCTGATGCGACATCACCGTCGCGGGCGTGTTCGGATCGCAGCCGCCGACGTAGATGTGCGCGTCGCCCTGCGTGTTGCCCGTGATGTCGAGCGTATGGATCATGTTGTAGCGCCAGAGAATCTCGCCGTTCTGCGCGTCGACATAAGTCACCCAGTTGCCGAGCGGGTTCATGACGTCGAGGTCGAAGCGCCACGCCAGCTTGTACCGCAGCGCTCGCTCTTCGCCGTCTTCTTCGCGAACGGGCAGGATCACGAGCTCTTCATAATAGAGGCGGTCCGTCGGAGCGCCGAAGTTGATGTCGTTCTGCGCGATCAGAAGCGCGCTGTTCCTGTCGACCGATGGCGTGGTCGCGATGTCGATATC
>JABDJQ010000491.1 GCA_013002425.1 Gemmatimonadota bacterium | reverse complement strand
ACGGCTGTCGTCGTTTTGCCGACGCCCCCCTTCTGGTTGGCGACGGCGATTACCCTACCCATAGGAATCTTCTCCGTACTGTTTCACGTGAAACAAACACCCTGCCGGCAGCCGGATGTTACGGCATGACAGTGGAATCTGCAAGAGAATCGCGCGCGAACGGCGAAAATGCCTTGGCCGGCCGGTTCTGGGCACCATAAGACGAATTTCTGCAATATCTTACCACGGCTCGACCATGCTGCGCACCGACGCTCGGCGACACCCCCGTCGTCACGCCGGGCCACTGCGCCGACCAGGTCGCCCGTCCGTTGCAACCCGATGAAATGCGCTGCCGCAACACTCCGATTGCCCCCCGTCCCGCCCGATCCAGCATCGCTTTTGACAGCATGGCGTCGAACTCGCTATGATGCGGAGCGGTTTGACCTTTCGTACGTTTCACGTGAAACAATAGGAGCTTTTCATGGCCATCAATATCTATTCCTGGGGCGCGGCGGAGGAAGTTACAGGGTCCAAGCACTTTCTGGAGACGCCACGCGCACTGGTGCAGGTCGACTGCGGGATGTTCCAGGGCAGACGCCAGGAGACGTACGAGAAGAACCGGAAGCTCCCGTTCGATCCGCGAAACGTCAACGCCGTCGTTCTGACTCACGGGCACTTCGATCACTGCGGCAATCTTCCCTCTCTCTATAAAGGGGGATATGACGGGGCCGTCTACGCCACTCCGGCAACGCGCGATATCAGCCAGCTGGTGCTTGCCGATTCCGCTCATATCCAGGCAAGCGATGCCGCCTGGGCGGAGCGCCGCAACGCCAGGAAGGGCCGTCGCGGCTTCGTTCCGAAGCCCCTCTACGACCACGAGGATACGGAGCGAACGATGGCGCGCTTCGAAAATCTGAAATATCGCGAACGGAAGGAAGTGGCGCCTGGCGTCTTCCTGACGTTCTTCGACGCCGGCCACATTCTGGGGTCCGCGATGGCGTTTCTGGAAGTGGAAGAGGGGGGCACCACTCGAAAGATCCTGTTCGGGGGCGATCTCGGCCGAAACGGGCTCCCGATCCTGCGCGATCCGCAGCACCCGCCGCAGCCGGAGGTTTACATCTCCGAGAGCACCTACGGAAACCGTCTGCATGACGAGGTCTCGGAGGTCGACGACCAGATGGCCGAGGTCGTCAACTGGACGATCAAGAAGGGGGGCAAGGTGATCATCCCCGCTTTTGCCATCGGGCGGACGCAGGAGATCGTCTACTGCCTCCATCTGCTGCAGAGAGAGAGGCGCATCCCGAAGATCCCGATCTTTATCGACAGTCCGATGGCCATCAAGGCGACTTCCATATTCTCGCGGCACCCCGATTGTTACGACCAGGCGACGCGCGACACGTTCGGCAAGGACGCGAACCCGTTCGGTTTCGAGAACCTGCGCGTGACGCGTTCGGTCGAGGAGTCCAAGATGATCAACGAGCTCGACAAGCCCGCAATCATCATTTCGGCATCGGGTATGGCGGAAGCGGGCCGCATCCTGCACCACCTGCGCAACAACATCGAGGACCCGAAGAATACGGTTCTCGTCGTGGGCTTCATGGCGGAGCACACGCTGGGCCGGCGCATCGTCGAACGCCGGGAAAAAGTTCGCATCTTCGGGGAAGAGTTCTCGCTGCGTGCGCGCGTGAAAGTACTGAACGCGTTTTCGGCCCACGCGGACTACAATGAACTCCTCGGCTATCTCGACCACTACTCGAAGAAAGAGCTTCGAAAAATCCTGCTGGTCCATGGCGAAAAAGACGCGCAGGCCAGCCTTCTGAAGAAGATGACCGAAAGTGGCTATCGGGATGTCAAGGCGATCAAGTACGGCAAGAAGTACCGGGTCTGATCGCAGCGCGGCCATCTTTCCTCCTTTTTCGTATAGTGGCCCGGTGGGACCAGGAGATCGCAGTTGAGCGCGTTTCGAGGCAGGATCCGGCGAATGGCGGCGATTCCCGTGGCGGGAATCATCGCGGGCCTTCTTGCATGCGGCGATTATGGCGCGGCGCCGCCGGGCCCGCTGCCCCCGTCGTGCGAACCCTCGGCCGCTACCGAGCTCAACGAGATCGCGGGCGACCTGGTCAACGCGCTCTACGACGTTGACGTCGGTCTTTCACTCCTGATGAAGGGTTCGACGGACGGCTTTCGCCAGACCATCTCCGGTCACGAGGCGTTCTACGAACGCGGAGAAATCTACGACGCCAGTTCGGGGATTCTGCGCATGTTCGAGCGAGCCGGCCGGATCCGATCCCTGCTGGCGCAGATGAAGACCGTCGCGTCGGGCGACTCGTCCACGATTCGCCTCACCCCCGCCATCGATGCCTGGTCAAGCTCGATCGACGATCAACTCGCCCTTTCCGACTCGCTCTTCGTGCTTTGTATCGAACGTGGCCAGGACCTCTTCCGTACGATCGACAGTGACCTGCCGAATGAAAAGGAAGCGATGGGTTGCCGGCTCCGTACCATCGGTCCCGGATATTCGTCGATCGACGAGTTTCTCGCGGAGGGAGAGGCGGCCGACTGGGCGGAACTGATTCCCACGATCTTCGGGTGCATTCGTCCTCTCTGGTCGAACGACTGGTACCCGTTCAGTCAGCGCCTCTTCGAGACGTTCGAAAGCTGGCAGCGTCCGGCGTGGGGCGTGATCTCCTACAATCTTCTTCCCGAATTCGCGGCGGCCGGAGTTCCCGGTGAGGCGATCACGAAGTGGCGGCGTCACGACACGACCCATTTCCTGCACCCGGTCGCCGAGGCGGACTCCACGGCGGGCTCCGGATCGGCCTCGATGACCGCGGCCGCAAAGGCGAAGGAGCCGCAGAGCAGCGAACTCGAGGGGGAGGCGGTTGCCGTCCTCCTCCCGCGCGATCGATCCGGCAGCTTCTTCCAGTCGTTCTTCCTGAGCCGGGGGCTTTCGCTAAGCGGCCTTTCCCCGGGGGTTTACGACGCTCTCGTCTTCGCGAGCTTCGGGGAACCCGCTTTGATCGAGTCGATTACGATCGCGACCACGCCCGACACGACACTCTTTACCTATAAACTATTAATCGATCAGGCGTGCCCGGCAGCCGCCGGCCGCGTCGACAGCTGGGTCTACCTGCCCGCGCCGGGTCCCCACCTGACGAATTTCTGCAACTGTACGTGCAACACCGAAATCTACGAAGGAACCTCGTATTTTCAGTGGCCGATCTTCGACCCTGGTGACGGTGAGCCGAACGTTCATCTCATGGTCGCGGAGGGAACGTTCCGGATCATCGTCGATTGCGACAGCCCGTCGATTCGCGGCACGGGATCGGGCGGCTTCCGGCTGCAACGCCGCAGCGGAACCGGCTGCTCTTACGAAACCCCGGTGCCCGCCTCGGTATCCTTCGCGATCGAAGGAACGCGCTTCGAGAACTCGATGGAACTCAATTTGTCGCTGCCCGACTCGACGCTTTTCGCG
>JABDJQ010000587.1 GCA_013002425.1 Gemmatimonadota bacterium | reverse complement strand
CCGCGAATGCGTCGCTGCGAATACTCGACCCGCATCGCCCCCTGCGCGCGGAGTTCGCGAAACACGAACGCGGCGCGGACGGACGAAACCGGCGGCATGTCGACGCCGAACTGCGCGAGCACGCCCCCCTGCCGGTCGAGCAACTGCAGATGAAAGCTGACCGCTTCGTCGGCCAGGGGGCTCCTCAGCCAGAGGGCCAGCGCGTCGCGGTCCGAAATCGTCGGAATCGACGGCCGCAACTTCTGCCCGAGTTCCGCGTCGGTCTCGAAAGAACCGAGCGTCTCGCGCAGAATCGTCTCGTAAGCGGCCTTGTCGGGATCGACGTAGCGGGCGGCCCGCGTTTCGAGGTCCGCGCGAAGCGTATCGAACTGCCCCATACGCACGGGTACGTAGACGACCAGGGCAACGGCGAGAAGAAAACCGAGCCCGTTCCAGAGACGCCAGCCGTGCCCGCGCAACAGGAAGAAGAGCAGAAGCCCGGTCGCGAGCGCCGCCGGCACGGCGGCGAGGGCGAGCATCCCCGACTGAAACGCGAGACGGCCGGCAAGCAGCGTGGCCGCTCCGAAGAACGCCGCGAGCACCGAACGAACCGGGAACGATCGCTCGAGCGCCCACTCGCGCGGGAGTGCGCCGTTTCGCGAGGCGATCAGAAAGCCGGTGTCTATGAATAGCAGATAGGAGGAAGCCAGAAGAAAGAGCACCCCTTCGCGCGCGAGACCGGACCAGCCGGGAAGGTCGCTCGGCCGGCCGAACAGAGCGCCCCATTCCGATGCCAGATAATGCAGAGCGATCCAGAAGAGCCATGTCAGCGCCGACGCAGCCACCAGAACGAGAGCGCCTGCGAGCGGCTTCTTCTGGGGGGCGCCGAACTGCACGCGGAGCGCCGCGCGCTCGTGAGCCACGATCGCGAGAAGGAGCGTTCCGAGCGCGACCGTGAAATACGCCGGCAGAGAGGCAGAGACCTCGCCCGTGTCCGCGCGCCACCAGAACCCGGCGGCCAGAATCGCGAGGCCCGCGATCGAACCGGCGGGAATCATCGCAAGACGCATGCGAAGCCCGGTCATCGGTGTCATCGCGTCGCGGCCGTGGCGCGCCGCGTACTCCCCTTTGCGAGCCGAACGCCACGGCAGCGAAACCGTCCAGAACAGGACGAGCAGCCCGAGCACGCCGAGCCGCCACTGACGCGCGCGAATCCGGAGCGATTCATCGAACGCGGGAAGCTCGAGCCTCGCCCGTGCGAGTACGAACCCTTCTCCCTTGCGGAGGGGCCGGCCGCGCGTATCGCTGGATGCGAAGATCTGAATCGGGGCGCCTGCGGCGCGCGCCAGACGCTTTGCGAACGGGGCGGCAAGGTTCACGTAGCCGGGAGAATTCGCCGTGCGCCCGATCGGGAGCGTCACCTCGACTCCCGGGCCGCCGCCCGCGCGCGCCACGAGGTAGAGCGAGAGCGGCGTTGCCACGACCGAAACAGGTCGTTCGTCACCCGCCGGAAGCTCCGGAACAGGTCCCCACCATGCCAGACGGTCGTTTCGGCCCGGCCCGGATACGGCAAGACCGATCCCCTCCTCCCTCTCTTTCTTCCCGAGGCGCGTGTCCGCGAAGGCCGACAGCCTGACGAAGAGACTCTCGGGCCGTGAAACGGTGACGTTGGCGGACGCTTCTTCCCGCATCGATACCGAACGATCGGATACGCCCCCCGCGCCGAGGTCCTTCGCCAGTAACTCCGCGGTGGTCAGAAGCGCGTCGGCACGGTCGGAAAGCGCGCGCTCCAGATGCTCGAATCGCGCTTCCTGTCGCTCGCGATATCCCCGCTCTCCCTCTCCCTGGCGCCCGGCAAGATCGAGCGCGGCCGCCCCGAGCAGGACCGCGGCCAGCGCCAGGAGGACGCCCCTCCCGAATGCCCGCCGCGCGAGGAAGAGCCCGGCAGCGAGGGCAAGCGCGAGCGGAGCGATGTACCTGGCGTAGGGAGGAAACAGGGTGTCGGAAAACGTGAGGAACAGATGAACGGCCGCTACGAGAAGCAGGGCGGGCATCGCGCGCGATGCGGTCATGAGAGGCCGGTCGTTCATGCGAGGATCATGCCGCAAGGGGCGTGCCACACAGGGACGGAGGCACCGCGTTCGGAACGATCATTCCGGACGGCTTCGCCTCCACCCCTGTCCTGATTCGGCGTCAGGTGTAGTGAATACGGTACAGCTACGCTGCTTTCTTCTGCTTCGCCTTCTTCTGCATCCAGTTCTGCCATTCCACCAGAATCGGACTGGCGATGAACTGCGAAGAGTACGTCCCGATGAGGACACCCACGAGAAGCGCGATGGCGAAATCGCGGATCACCTGGCCCCCGGCGAGAATCAGGCACATCACGACCGCGAGGGTCGTCAGCGATGTCAGGATCGTGCGCGAGAGCGTGCGGTTGATCGCGCCGTTCAGCACCCGGTCGTATGCTTTGCGCGAGCCCGTACGGAGATCTTCGCGGATCCGGTCGAACACGACGATCGTATCGTTCAGCGAGTACCCGACGATCGTCAGGAACGCGGCGATGACGGCGAGTGAAATCTCGCGGTCCGTCAGCGAAAAGAACCCGAGCGTGACGAGCACGTCGTGAACGAGGGCGACGACCGCCGCTACCGCGAACCGGAACTCGAAGCGCCAGGAAATGTAGATCAGGATGCCGATAATCGAGAAGATGATCGCGAGGAACGCCTGCCCGCGCAGTTCCTTCCCGATACGCGGCCCCACCGTTTCTTCACGGCGAAGTTCGATGTTGTTTCCGGGATAGTCCTGCTGCAGCCGGCCGACGATCTTAGGTCCGAGGTCGCCCGAAGCGTCCGACTCCTCGACGCGGATCAGGATTTCGGTCGGTTCGCCGAACTCCTGCACTTCGAACGTGCCGACGTCCGTCGACGCGATTGCCGTGCGCAGTTCGTCCACCGGGATCGCCTCGTCGAAGCGCAGCTCGAGAAG
The DNA here is from genome assembly GCA_013002425.1 of Gemmatimonadota bacterium. Classification (GTDB taxonomy): domain Bacteria; phylum Orphanbacterota; class Orphanbacteria; order Orphanbacterales; family Orphanbacteraceae; genus JABDJQ01. The sequence continues at coordinate 575 of JABDJQ010000587.1, read as the reverse complement.
CGATCCGCCCCGGAAATCGATCGAATAGTTGAGACCTTTATGAAACAGAATCGAGAACAGCCCGATCAGAATCACGACGGCGGAAATCATGTACGCCGGCCTGCGTCGGTTGATGAACTCGAAGTTTGCGTTCGTCAAGAACTCCATGCGAGTTGCCTCTCCTTAAATGCTCAGCTTCTTGGGTCCGAAGCGATCGACCCAGAAGTTGAAGATGAGCCGGGTAAGTATCAGCGCCGTGAACATCGACGAAAGAATGCCGACGCTGAGCGTGACGGCGAAGCCCTTCACGCTCGCCGTGCCGAACTGAAGCAGCACGAACGCGGTAATGAGTGTCGTGATATTGGCGTCGAGAATCGTGCGGAACGCGCGGTTGTAGCCGCTCTCGATCGCCGCGCGCACGGTCTTCTTGTTGCGGAGCTCTTCGCGGATGCGTTCGAAGATGAGCACGTTCGCGTCGACCGCCATCCCGATCGTGAGAATCACGCCGGCGATCCCGGGCAGCGTGAGCGTGGCCTTGAGCCCCGCCATGACCGCCATGATGAACACGAGGTTCAGCGCCAGCGCGAGATCCGCGA
>JABDJQ010000581.1 GCA_013002425.1 Gemmatimonadota bacterium | reverse complement strand
GGCACGCACGCACGAGTTCGTCGAGCCGCGCGGGCGTGGTCGGCGTAAGAGCCGACGCGCGCGGCGGCTCCCGCTCGAGAACGGCCGCGATCACGCTCGCCTGCGTCTTGCCGTGGAACGCTTTCTGCCCCGTGATCATCTCGTAGAGCATCGCGCCGAAACCGAAAATGTCGCTTCGCTTGTCGGCCGCGTGTCCTTCGAGCACTTCCGGCGCGATGTACTGATACGTGCCTACGATCGTGCCTTCTGTCGTGAGCGGACTCGTGAGCGTCGGCGACGCGCTGAGATCCTCCGCGTTCCCCGCCATGCTCGCGTTCTTCGCCAGTCCGAAATCGAGCAGTTTCGCGCCCGCCTTCGTCAGCACCACGTTGCCCGGCTTCATGTCGCGGTGCAGGATCCCTTCGCGGTGCGCCGCTTCGAGCGCTTCGGCGATCTGCGCTCCGTACTTCAAGGTCTCCGCCAGCGGAATCGGACCCTTCGCGAGGCGCTGCGCGAGCGTCTCCCCTTCGAGGTACTCCATGACGAGGTACGAGATTCCGGACTCGTGCCCGATGTCGTAGAGCTGGCAGACGTGAGGGTGCGAGAGTTTCGAGATTGCGCGCGCTTCGCGTTCGAAACGCTGGCGCAGTTCTTCTGACGAGGAAAGATGCTGCGGAAGGATCTTGAGCGCGACAATGCGGTCGAGCCGCGTGTCGCGCGCCTTGAACACCTCGCCCATGCCGCCCGCGCCGAGCGGTTCGACTACTTTGTACGGGCCGAGCGATGCCCCTGGGGAGAAGGAACTCATGGCATGGAGTTTACAGGAGGAACGGACGGGGCGATACCCCGCACTTCGCATTGTACGGATCTACGCCTTCGGTTTGAAGTCGGGCGCCCACCAGTCGCCATACTTCTCGCGCATTTTCGCATTATGCGCCCCGGTGCCTCCGGGCGGTACGCTGAGCGACTTCCATTCGTCAGGACCGCGGATCGCGCGGGCGAGCTGCACGATCTGGCCCGTGTGGTACGACACGTGCAGCACGTTGCGATGGATCGCTTCCCAGGCGCGATACGGCTGGCCCCGAATCGTGACGATGCGGTCGAGGTCGGACGGTTCGAGGCGCCCGAGTTCGCCGAACGCGATCGTCCACCCTTCCTTCCAGTGCGCCATGATCGTCTCGCGCGTTTCCCAGGCGTCTGAAAACTCGCTCTCGCGGTCGCGATCCTTCTTTTCGCCGTCGGTCGTCAGGAAATCGAGCCAGCGCGAGCGCAGATTGCGCGCCGTGTGTTTCATGATGACGGCCACGCTCAGCGCGACCCCGCCCGGGCGCGCGAAAATTTCTTCGTCGCCGAGCTGCGCGGCGGCGCCGTCCGCCAGAGATTTGTAACAGCGGTATTGATCGGTGATATCGTCGAGATAGAGTCGCCCGTCCACAGCGTTCTCCCGGTGCAAAGCCATCCAGAGGACAAGCTTACCACAGAGGCAGGCGCGCCTGAAATCGCGCCTGCAGCGCGCGCGGGCGATCCGCTGGAAGTCCGGCGGCCCGCAGATTATACTGAGCACGATTTTCACGCGCCTCATGACCGCGCTTTCACTCCCCCTGGAGGTTCATGAAGTACTGGAAGAAGCTGCTCCCCTGGATCGGTCCCGTCGCCTTCTGTGTCGCGCTCTTCATTCTGTATCGTGAGTTCCAAAGCCTGCACCCCCGCGAAATCCTCGCGGCCGTGCGCGCCGTTTCCGTCGACAAGGTGCTCGTCGCGATCGGCTTCACGGCGCTCAGCTATCTCATGCTCGGGCTCAGCGATCTCCTTGCCGTCCGTTATGCCGGGCTCGACCTTTCCGCGCGGAAAGTAATACCCGCCGCTTTCACCGCCTTCGCGTTCAGCAACAGCGCGGGCAATCCGATACTGACGGCGACCCCGCTGCGATTCCGCCTTTACTCGTCGATGGGCGCCGACGCGGACGGCCTGGCGCGCATCGTGACGTTCGGTTACTTAACGACCTGGATCGGGATTTTCATCGCGGGCGGTGCGGCGTTCGTATGGTACGCGCCCCCGTTGCCCGCGTCGATTCCGCTTCCGTTCGAGACCGCGCGTATCCCCGGCGCTCTGTTTCTCGGGGCCGGAATCGCCTGGATCGCGATCGCTGCCATGCGAACCGCGCCGATCCGGATCCGGAGCCTTGCCTTTCCCTCGCCCGGCCTCCGCCTTTCGCTCGCACAGGTCGCCGTTTCCGCCGTCGACTGGATCGCATCGGCTCTCGCGCTGTGGGTTCTGCTCCCGGAAGATCTGCGCATCGCGTTCGTCCCGTTTCTCGGAGTCTTCTTTCTCGGCCAGGTCTTCGGGATCGCGAGCCAGGTACCGGGAGGTTTCGGCGTTTTCGAAACCGTCGTCGGACTCTCGCTCGCCACGACCGGAAACGCCCCCGCCGTCTTCGGGTCGCTTCTCCTGTTTCGTCTCGTCTACTACGTTTTTCCGCTTCTCTGCGCGACGTCGTTTCTCGGGCTGCACGAATTCTCCCGTCGCAAGGAAGTCATCGGCCGCGTCGGACGCCAGCTCGGCGACTGGGTCTCCGACGCCGTGCCGCACGTGCTCGGCTTACTCG
>JABDJQ010000415.1 GCA_013002425.1 Gemmatimonadota bacterium | reverse complement strand
TCGACTTCGACGACCGTGCTTTCGTTCGATTCGCCCGTGTTCGCGCCGGGAAGGTCGAGCGGGATCCCGGCCCGATCGCGGAACGTGGAGGAGACCATGAAGAAGATGAGCAGCAGAAAGAGCGCGTCGATCAGCGGGGTCAGATTGACGACCGGAGCGCGGCGCTTTTCTCCACGGAAGTTCATTACGCCCTCCCGCCGAAGGTCCGTAGCTTCGCGAGAAGCAGCGAGGAGACGCGTTCCATTTCGAGAACGATCTCTTCGATACGGCTCGAGAAGAAGTGATACGCGGCGAGTGCCGGGATCGCGATGGAGAGGCCGACGGCTGTCGTAATCAGAGCCTCGGATATCCCCGCGGAGAGCGCGTTGGCGTCGCCGACTCCGACCGACGCGATTACGCGGAAGACGCGGATCATGCCGACTACGGTGCCGAGCAGCCCGAGCAGCGGCGCGATGCCCGCAATCGCTTCGAGCACGATCTGCCCGCGCTCGATTCTCTTCGACTCTCCGTGACCGACGTCCCGCACGAGATTTCTGAGCTCTTCGCCCGCGAGATCGCGGTTCTCGATCGCGGATCGGATCACCGTGGACAGACTGCCCGGATTCTTGTCGAGAATGGCGAGCGAGAGATTCAGGTCTTCCGGATTGCGGATCGTCTCGACGAGCTGTACGACCTCGGGGGCAATGATGCGTTTCAGGCGCAGGTTCACGATCCGTTCGATGATGACCGCCACCATGAGAACGGAACAGAACCCGAGCGGAATCATGAGCGGGCCGCCGGTCGTCAGGAAATCGAGAATCGAATTCATTATTTACCTATAAAAGAATGTACAGGTGATTTCCCACGTCTCTTTCGGGAACTCCAGCGGGAGCCGCGGAAAGGGCCCCGCATAGAGAACCGCGTTTCTCGCCGCGGTATCGAGCGAAGGATGGTCGGCGCCGCTCAGGAGTTCCGCGAAAGCCAGGGTACCGTCCTGACGGATCGAAAAGCGAACCACGCTCGCTCCCCGATATTTGGAGCCGTGAAAAGCGGCCTCCGGCGGGTACCACTTCTCTTCGATCTTCCTCTTCAGCATGAGCAGATAGGGACCGAATTCGGACTCCGCCGTTTCGAATGAAAGGGAACCGGGGAGCGGCGCGCTGCCTCGCGGGTTGTCGTACCGCTGGTCGCGAACGGACCGCTCGATCTCCTGGCGCACACGCGCGGGGTTCAAGGGCGCGCCGGTGGTTTCGTTGACGGGCGGCGCCTTGCGAAGGCCCGCGTCTGAGGCGGGGGTTTCCGTGCGCGCGACCTGCTCTTCGGCCGGCTGCCGCTGCGGTTCGGGCGGCGGCGTCTTCTCTGCAGCGATCTTGTTCTCGAGCACGGGAGAGTTCCCCTTCGATGCCGGGTTCCGGGAAGACGGATCGAGCGCTTTCTCAGGCGAACGCGCAAGGCGGTCGGCCGTCGAGATACGATTCGTCTCAGGAGGCGTTTCCGGCGCAGGGCCCGGTGTCGGCTCGACGAACTCGAAAACGAGCGGCTCGTGCTGCCTGGCCGCTTCCACCGGCTCGGGGTCGAGCCAGCTCGTCACCGCGTCGCATCGAATCAGCAGCAAAGGCAGAACGAAGTGCAGCGTGATCGAAATCACGAGAGAGCGCTGAATGCTCCATCTCTGCGTCTTCATGCCGTCCGTTTGAGGGGAGAGTCGATCGAACCTGTAAGGTGAGAACTACTTCTTGTTTTTATGACGGTTCTTGCGCAAGCGCTTTTTCCGCTTGTGCGTCGCGATCTTGGCGCGTTTCCGCTTCTTACCACTCGGCATCGGTTCCTCCTCGATTCCCGATGGAATCGCGGGTCAGTGACTGGATTGATTCGTAACTAGTCGCGGGCTTCCCGGGAGCCATCGGGCATTGCCGCGGCGGCCTGATGGGATTCGCCCTCCGCGCGTGCGCGCGCGGCCTCTTCCACGAGGTTTTTCAGTTCCCGGGACACTTTGAAAAACGGGACCAGCTTTGCCGGCACATGGACAGTTTCGCCGGATCGGGGGTTTCGCGCAATGCGGGCATTGGCGAATTTGATCTTGAAGCTCCCGAATCCGCGTATCTCGACATGGCCGCTGTCGGTCAAGGTCTGGCAGATCGCCTCGAGAAAGCCGTCTACGATCAGCGCAACGTCCTTCTTCGGCAGTTTGGTGGCCTGCACTACTTCGTCGACCAGGTCGGCCTTTGTCATGCGTTTCCTCCCGCGCTCTCCCGTACTGGAATGAGTACCAAAATGACGCTATCAACCACGGCCGAAACCTGTCAACTCTTTTTTATTCCTTCACTTGGGGCTCCTGCCCCTCCGGCGTCACCCCTCCGTCCCGGCCGGGTTCCGGGGGCCCGATGCCCGGCAGCGCCCGCCTCTCGCCGGGAGCGAGATCGATGGAGCGGATATCGAGGATTTCCGCGGTAGAATCTGCCGCGCCCCCCGCAGCCGGGCGGAGGATGCGGAGTTCGTATGTGCCGGCTGTCAGTTTGACGAACGAAAAGGCGCCTGTCGAGTCGGGAGAAGTCGTTTCGGCTTCCAGCGAGTCCCCGGCGGGCGCCAGTTCAACGCTCAGGGACTCCGGAGAGGCCCAGAGAGCCACTCCCGAGAGCTCGGCCGGCGACTCCGCGTTCACCATCCGGATCGTGACGGAGTCCCCTTCCTCGGAGAGCGCGAGAGTGTCGCTGAAGCCGTAGAACTCGGTTTCCCCGTTCAGTTCGCCATCCTGGTCGTCGTCACGATAGAGCCGGAGCCGGACGCGTTCCGGATCGAGCGGCAGGTGTCGGAACAGGAATCCGCCGTCGCGGCCAGCGGAAGTGACGGCGTAAGGGGCGGTCTCTGGCGTCCCCGAATCTTCGGGCGTCCCCGAATCTTCGGGCGTCCCCTGGTTCTCGGGCGGAACGAGGTACGCCTCGACCGTGATCGAAACGGGATCGCGTCCCGTGCGCTGCTTCCCGGCTCCCTCGGCAGTCCCCGCCAGCCGGCCGGCGGGAAGGGGCGTCTGTCCGCTCGTGAACGCGATCGCGTGGGGCGCCTCGATCGCGTTCTTCCTGCGATCCTCCGACCCGCCCCCGACCGTAATCATCGTCGGGCGCTGACTCCGGCGATCGTCGCGGTCGAGCGTGATGTGAAGAAGCTCCACGGTGTGGACCCCGTTCTCGTCGGTGAGCGTCCCCTCCTCCCACTCGATGGTGAGAAAGTCGGGTTCGGGGTAGATCCGAAGATCCCGTTCCACGCTTCGCTTGTTCATCTTTTCGCTGAAATAGAACGTAGTGACGAGCGGATACGAGACGCCGAAAGCGCCGTCGGGAGGATCGGTTGCGAGAATCGAAGGCGCGGTATCGTCGACGGGGCCGCCCGGCGGCGGGGCGGGCTGTGCGCAGTGAAGAAGCACGAGCGCCGCCCCCGCTGCCAGAATCGTCCGTGTGCGAGCTAAGCGAGCAGCCACTCGATAATCGCTTTCTGTGCGTGAAGACGGTTCTCCGCTTCGTCGTAGATTACGGAGTGCGGACCGTCGATGACATCGGCCGTCACTTCTTCTCCCCTGTGCGCGGGCAGACAGTGAAGCACGAGCGCGTCTTTCTTCGCGAGAGCGAGCGCCTCGGCGTTGATCTGGTACGGCATCATTTCACGAATGCGCGCGTCACGCTCCGACTCCTGGCCCATCGAGGCCCAGACGTCGGTGTAGAGAACGTCGGCGCCCCGGCTCACCTCTTTCGCGTCGTGCGAAACGACGATCTTCGCGCCGCACTTCTTCGCGTGGCTCATGACCGCGGCGTCCGGAAGATAATTCGACGGTGTCGCGATGCGAAGTTCGAACGGAAGCACGGCGGCCGCGTTGATCCACGAGTGCGCCATATTGTTGCTGCCGTCGCCGTAGAACGTGACGACTTTCCCTTCGATCGTATCGCGATGTTCGACGATGGTCTGCACGTCGGCGAGAACCTGGCACGGATGGAACAGGTCGGTCAGGCCGTTGATGACGGGAGCTTTGGCGTTGGCCGCCAGGTCGACGGCGATCTTGTGATCGAACGTGCGGATCATGATCACGTCGAGATAGCGGCTCAGGACTTCGCCCACATCCTCGACCGCTTCGCGCGACCCGATGCCGAGTTCCTTGTCCGTGAGATAGATCGCGCTCCCGCCGAGCTGGCGCGCGCCGACCTCGAAGCTGACGCGCGTGCGCAGGCTCGGCTTGTGAAAGATGAGTCCGAGCACCTTCCCCTTCATGGGAGTTTTCGCGCGCCCTTCCTTCCACTCCTTCTTCCCTTCGATCGCGCGCTTCACGAGCATTTCGAATTCATCGCGCGAAAGATCCGCAAGCGACAGGAAATCCCTCTTGGCCATCGTTTCTCCTTTATCTGCAATCGGCAGTATGAACCCGGTGCATGCGCCCGATCCGAGCGCATGTCAAGGATCGCATCGGGGGGCGCGGGAGTAAAGGGGTCAGTCGGCCCGGGGATGGGCGCGCTGGTAGATCTTGCGAAGGCGATCGGCCGTGACGTGCGTATAGCGCTGCGTGCTGCTCAGGTGCCGGTGCCCGAGAAGTTCCTGCACGGCGCGAAGGTCCGCTCCCTGCTCGAGCAGGTGCGTCGCGAACGTGTGCCGCAGGGAGTGGACCGTGAGCCCGGGGCCGACGCGCCGGAGCCAGATGCCGACGCGGCGCTGAATGCCGCGGTGAGAGAGACGCCGGCCTCTCACGTTTCGAAAGAGCGCCTCTTCGCCCGGCGCCGTCGGATCCGTTTCCGCTTCGAGATAGACCCGCAGTGCGCGAACGGCTTCCCTGCCGAGCGGGACGATGCGTTCCCGGGCGCCCTTGCCGAAGACCCGGATCTCCCCGCGCACGAGATCGGCGCTGCCGCGGTCGAGGCCGGCCACTTCCGCAAGGCGGAGTCCCGCGCCGTAGAGCAGTTCGAGCAGCGCGAGGTCGCGCAGCGCGAGTTTCCCGGCGGGAAGCGTGAACAGCTTGTCGACTTCGCGATCGCGAAGAAAGAGGGGCAGCTTCTTTTCCGGCTTCGGGAATGACACGATCGCGGCCGGGTTCGTCGGGATCCGCTCTTCGCGGTGCATTTCACGGAAGAAGGACTTCAGCGTGGCCAGTGCGCGGGCGCGCGTGGAACGGGCGAGTTTGCGGTCGTAGAGCCAGGCGAGATACTCGCGCAGCACGGGCGTGTCGATGCGCTTCACATCGAGCGCATGGCCGCCGGATTCGAGAAACGAGAGAAAACGGTCGAGGTCGCGTGTGTAGGTGGCGATCGTGCGCGGCGAATACTGACGTGTCGTCAGGCGGTCTACGAAGAGAACGACGGACTCGCGCATGGGGCTCCCCTCAGGATCGTCGCGCGCCGCTCGCCGGGGGCTGCCCGTGGACTATCCGGCGTCGACGAGTTCCTCGGCCAGGTCCTTCTTGTGACGGCATTCCGTGTTCGCGCATTCGAGAAACGGGCCGCGCGCCTTGGACTGCTTCTCGACCATTACGGGGAACTTGCATGCCGGGCAGACTTCCGCGACGGGCTTCGTCCAGACGGCGAAGTTGCATTTCGGGTAGTTGGCGCACCCGTAGAAGATTTTGCCGCTGCGCGTACGCTTCTCCGTGAGGTCGCCTCCGCAACCTTCCTTCGGGCATTTGACGCCGACCGGAATCGACTTCGTATTCTTGCATTCGGGGTAATTGGAACACGCGAGGAAGCGTCCGAAGCGACCCGACTTGATGATCATGTCGCCTTCGCACTTCTCGCACTTCTCGCCGGTCGGCTCGGGCTCTTCGCCTTCGAGCGGCTTGGTGTTCTTGCAGTCGGGGTAGCCGGAGCATGCGAGGAAGCGTCCGTTGCGGCCCCAGCGCAGGATCATTCCCTTGCCGCACTTGTCGCATTCGACGTCGGTCTCTTCCTTGAGTTCCTTCATGACCTCTTCGGACTTCTCGTCGACCGTCTCGAGATCCTTCTCGAAGCGGCCGTAGAATTCGCCGACGACCTCGCGCCACTCGTCGCTCCCCTCCTCGATCTTGTCGAGATCGAGTTCCATCTCCGCCGTGAACTGCACGTTGAAGATGTTCTCGAAGTTGATCAGCAGGAATTTGAGAACGGCGCGTCCGAGATCGCTGGGATGGAAGCGTTGCTTGTCGCGCGTAATGTACTTGCGATCGAGGAGCGTGCTCGTGATCGAAGCGTACGTACTCGGCCGGCCGATGCCGTTCGCTTCCAGCTCCTTGACGAGGCTGGCGTCGGTGAAGCGCGCCGGCGGCTGCGTGAAGTGCTGGTCCTTCTGCACTTCGCCCAGCGCCGCATCTTCCCCCTGTTCCACGGGCGGAAGCAGGCGGTCTTTGCTCTTCTCGTCGCCGATTTCCTGGAACGCCTTCAAGAAGCCGAGTTCGCGCATGACGGAGCCGTTCGCGCGGAACATGTACGGCCCGCCGGTGATGTCGAGCGCGGTCTGATCGTAAACGGCAGGGACCATCTGACTGGCGACGAAGCGCGACCAGATCAGTTCGTAGACCCGGAACTGGTCCTTCGAGAGGTCGCCCTTCATGCTCTCGGGAGTCCGCATCGAAGATGTGGGACGGATGGCTTCGTGCGCGTCCTGCGAGCCCTTCTTCTTCTTGTATACGTTGGGCTTGGCGGGCGCGTCGTCCTTCGTATACCGGGACTGGATCAGCCCGCGTACTTCATCGATCGCTTCGTCCGCGACGCGAACGGAGTCCGTACGCATGTAGGTGATGAGCCCGACCGGGCCTTCCTTGCCGATCTCCACCCCTTCGTAGAGGGACTGCGCGACCTGCATCGTCTTTCGCGCGCTGTAGTGAAAGCGTTTCGCGGCTTCCTGCTGCAGCGTGGAAGTGATGAACGGGGGCGCGGGCCTCCGGCGGCGCACTTTCTTGTCGACTTTCGAAATCGAGAAAGTCTGCTTCGGCAGATCGTCCGTGATCGCGAGCGCCTGCTCCTCGTTTTCGATCTTGATCTTTTCGCCGTTCACTTCGGCAAGGGAGGCGTGGATCGGCTTCTTCGCGTCACCCGTGAACTCCGCGTCGATCGACCAGAACTCTTCGGGTACGAACTTTTCGATCTCGGCTTCTCGTTCGCAGATGATGCGAAGCGCCACGGACTGCACGCGGCCGGCGCTCGTTCCCCGGTAAATCGCTTTCCATAGAAGCGGGCTGATCAGATAGCCCACGAGGCGATCGAGTACGCGGCGCGCCTGCTGCGCATCGACTTTCTGGGAGTCGATCTCCACGGGCGACGCGATCGCTTCCCGAATCGCCTTCTCGGTGATCTCGTTGAACAGGATGCGATAGATCGTTTTCTCTTTGCCCTTGCCGTCCGTTGCTTCACGAAGATAGGCGGCGAGATGGTAGGCGATCGCCTCCCCTTCGCGGTCGAAGTCGGGGGCCAGATAGATCGCGTCGGCTTTGCCGGCCGCTTTCTTGATCTCCTGCAGGATCTTTCCCTTGCCACGTATAATAATGTAGCGCGGTTCGAAGTTGTTCTCGAGATCGACCCCGAGGTCCCGCTTCGGCAGGTCCTTGACGTGGCCCATGGATGCCTTTACGTCGAAGTCCTTGCCCAGGAACTTGTTGATCGTACGTGCCTTTGCCGGGCTTTCGACTATGACGAGTGCTTTGGCCATGATTCCTCTCTGAATCTCGTATCGCGAAGACGGACTTAATGAACGGTCGCGGGTCCGGTCATCGAATCGACGACGACATTGCGGCCCCTGGTCACGTCCTGGTATTCGGTCTGCAGGACGTAGGCGACGACCTCGAGGAGTTCGGACGGAAACACGCTGCTCGATTCCGCTTCCTGCGTCTGTTCGACGATGCGCTCGATCAGCGAAGCGGGGAATCCGATATCCTGCAGTTCGACGATCAAACCGATGCTCGACGCGCTGAGCGGCCGCTTCTCCTCGTCGCGAAGGATGCGGCGGCCGAGTCGCGAGGAAGTCTCGCAGACCCGCAGGTCGGATTCAGGAAGGGCGGCGAGTGAGGCGACGAGTGCGTCCCACTGGTCGGGGGAATCCTCCCCGGATAATTTGCGAATCAGATCGAGCAGATATCGTTCCCAGCGCTCGTTCTGCATCATCGCCTCCTCATCTGGCCCGGCGTCCGTTCGGGAAGATATGGTTTCACCCCGGACTGTGCAAGGCTATTTTCCGCAGCAGGTCTTGTACTTCTTGCCGCTGCCGCAGGGACAAGGCTCGTTCCTGCCCACTTTGGGCTGGCTACGCTGCACTGTCGCAAGTGTTTGTCTCGGAGCCGGTTGCGCCGGTCGCGGCGCTCCGCCGCCTGGCGCAGGTGCGCCCTGGGCAGGTTGAGCCGCCTGGCCACCGGAAAACGTGGCGGCCTCCGCGTGAATCTCCCGCCCCTGGGCCAGCGGCGCCGCCTGACGCTGCGGCTGCAGGTGAAGCTGGATCGGCCGCATCAGGAACTGGATCGACTCTCTGTCGATCCGTGTAATGAGTTCCTTGAACATCGTAAACGCTTCGGACTTGTACTCGAGCAGCGGATCCTTCTGCCCGTAGGCGCGAAGACCGATTCCCGATTTGAGACCATCCAGCTCGTACAGATGATCTTTCCACTGCTCGTCGACCCGGAAGAGCAGCGCCCCCCGTTCGAATTCGCACAGGATCTCCTCGGGCGGCTGCGGCGGATTCTGGCTCTCGAGAAACGCGAGCCGTTCCGTGCGCCGGCCGAGATACGCCTGCTTCGCGTGTTCCATGACCTGCTCGCGCACTTCCTCTTTGTCCGGGCGGTCCTCTTCGAACACGGGAAGCGCGAACGGATCGAGAAAGATCTGCGTCATCGATTCCTGGAACTCTTCGAGAGGCCAGTCTTCCTTGAAATCGCTGTCGATCAGAAGCTGGTCGAGTTCCTCGTCCATGGCGTCTTCCATCGTGAGCAGGATCTCTTCCTGGAGATCGGTCGCCTCGAGAATCGTATTTCTTCGTGTATAAATGACTTCGCGCTGCTGATTCATGACGTCGTCGTACTTCAGCAGATGCTTTCGGATTTCGAAGTTGTGCGCTTCCACTTTCTTCTGCGCCCGTTCGATCGCGCGGGTGACGAGCGGGTGCTCGATGACCTCGCCCTCTTTCAGGCCGAGCTTGTCCATGACGCCCGCGATCCGCTCGGGGGCGAACAGACGCATGAGGTCGTCTTCGAGCGAAAGGAAGAACAGGCTCGAACCCGGATCCCCCTGGCGGCCGGCGCGCCCGCGGAGCTGGCGGTCGATGCGGCGGCTTTCGTGGCGTTCGGTGCCGATAATGCGGAGCCCGCCGCGTTCCTTGACGCCCGGGCCGAGTTTGATGTCGGTCCCTCGACCTGCCATGTTCGTCGCGATCGTGACCGATCGTTCTTCGCCGGCGCGACGCACGACCTCCGCTTCGCGTCCGTGCTGCTTCGCGTTCAGCACCTGGTGCGGGACCTTCCTTCGCTTCAGAATGCGCGAAACCGTTTCCGACGCATCGACCGATGCCGTACCGACCAGCACCGGCTGACCGCTCTTGTAGCATTCGGCGATCTCTTCGACGATCGCGTTGAATTTCTCGCGCCGCGTCTTGAAAATGAGGTCGTTTTCGTCATCGCGCACGATCGGGATGTTCGTGGGAATCACGGCAACTTCGAGCTTGTAGATTTCGTAGAACTCGGCCTCTTCCGTTTCGGCGGTACCGGTCATGCCCGCGATCTTCGCGTACATGCGGAAGTAGTTCTGCAGGGTGATCGTCGCGAAGGTCTGCGTCTCGCGCTCGATCGTGACGCCCTCTTTCGCTTCGAGCGCCTGATGCAGGCCGTCCGAGAAACGCCGGCCCGGCATGAGCCGTCCCGTGAACTCGTCGACGATCAGCACCTTGCCTTCCTGCACGACGTAATCCACGTCCTTCTCGAAGAGCGAGTGCGCTTTCAGCAGCTGGCTGATGTTGTGCACCGCCTCGTTTCGATCCATGAAGACCCGCTGCACTTCCTCTTTCCGCTTGGTTTTGGCCGCGTCGTCGAGCGAGTCGTCTTCGTCGACGGCGGTAATTTCGTCCGGAAGATTCGGAATCGTGAAGAGCTCTGGATCGTTCGGCGAAAGGAAGCTGCGGCCGCGATCCGTCAGGTCGATCGCGTTCGTCTTCTCGTCGACGGTATAATAGAGATCCTCGTCCACGTCGCGCAGGCGCTTCTCGCGCATGAAGTCGGCTTCCACGCGGGCGATCAGTTTCTTGATGCCCGTCTCCTGCAGGATCTTCGTGAACGCCTTGTTCTTGGGCGCACCGCGTTTTACCTGGAGCAGCTTGACGCCGGCCTGAAACTCCTCGTCTTCGCTTTCGGACTCGAGCGCCTTGCGGGCCTCGCGAACGAGTTCGTTCGCAAGCTCGCTCTGCTTGCGCACGAGCGACTTCACCGGTTTTCCGATCTTGTCGAACTGGTGCGAAGAGTGGGCGGCCGGTCCCGAGATGATCAGCGGCGTGCGCGCTTCATCGATGAGCACGGAGTCGACTTCATCGACGATCGCGTAGGCGAAGCCGCGCTGTACCTGGTTCTCTTTGCGCTGCGCCATGTTGTCGCGGAGGTAGTCGAAGCCGAACTCGTTGTTCGTGCCGTACGTAATGTCGCATTCGTACTGCGCGCGGCGCTCCGGTGGGGTCATGTCGTGCTGGATGCACCCGATCGTAAGTCCCAGGAACTCGAAGATCGGCCCCATCCATTCGCGGTCACGCATGGCCAGATAGTCGTTGACCGTGACGAGATGCACGCCTTTCCCCGTGAGCGCGTTCAGATAGATCGGGAGAGTCGCGACCAGCGTCTTCCCCTCGCCGGTCGCCATTTCGGCGATCTTGCCTTCGTGAAGAACGATGCCGCCGATCAGCTGCACGTCGTAATGGACCATGTTCCATTCCGTCATGACGTCGGAAACACGCCACGACTTCCCGACATGGCGCCGGCACGCCTCTTTCACGACGGCGAACGCCTCGACCATCAGGTCGTCGACATCCTCGTCGTCGGCGAGGCGGGCCCGGAACTCGGTCGTCTTCGCCTTCAGTTCGTCATCGGAGAGCGAGGAGAGCCCTTCGAACTCCTCGTTGATCTCGTCGACGATCGGTTGCAGCTTCTTTACGATTCGGTCGTTCTTGGTGCCGAACACCTTCGATATGAGTTTGCCAAGCATGATGCGCAGAATCTCCGCTCGGAATAGCGAACCCCGACGGGCACGCCCTCGGGGTTGTCGGATTGGATGGTGCGGCGCGGCTAAGTGAAGTGCCCGCCGTGGTTTCGCAAGCAAAACGCTTCTTAATTAGTACACGCGGCATCCGGCTCTGTCAAGGCGATTCCCCGACGGCGTACGCGACGAGACGGCCGTCGTTGGTGCCGAAATAGAGGCGCCCGCCCTGTACGGCCGGGCTCGAATACGCGGAGGATCCCACGTTGATGCGCCAGACGGGGTGTCCGGATTCGGCGTCGAGCGCGTAGGCGTATTGATCGTACGACGGGGCGTACACGACCCCTTCGTGAAGCCTGGGTGAAGCCGGGAGGCGCCCTCCCGTGGGGAAGCTCCAGAGGAGTTCGCCGGTCGCCTGCGAGAGCGAAATGAACGCGCCGTCTTCCGTGCCGACGAAGAGGCGGTCGTCGCCGAGTGCGGCCGACGAGTGAATCGCGCTTCCCACCTCCGTCCGCCAGACACGGCTGCCGTCGTCGAGAGAAAGACAGTAGAAGAAGCCGTCGCGCGATCCGACGAAGATGCGATCGTTCTCGACAGTGGGCGATGCGTAGAGCGGACCGCCGGTCGGGGCTTTCCATTCGCGCTTTCCGTCTTCCCGGCGGACCGCGTGGAGGTTGCGATCGATCGACCCGATCAGGACCAGGTCGCCCGCGAGCCGGGGCGATGACCAGATCGCGTCGTCGGTCCGATAGCGCCAGATGATTTCACCCGTTTCGCTCGAAAGAGCGTAAAGGGAGCGATTGAACGACCCGACGTAGACGCGTTCGCCGTCGTAAAGAGGTGACGAGACGATTTTGCTGCCCGTGCCGCGGCGCCATATCTCGGCGCCCGTTTCGAGGTCGACGGCGACGACGTCCCCCCCGTAGTCCGCGTAGTAGGCGCGGCCGCCGCCGTAGGCGGGGGAACTGCCGACGCCCTGCGGCCCGGGCGCCCTCCAGAGTTCGGCTCCGGTCGCCGGATCGATCGCGTACAGGTTGCCGTCGCGGGAACCTACGAGAAGCGCGCCGTCAGCCGCGGCCGGCGACGAAGTGATCGCCGCCCCCGCGTTGAATGTCCAGACGAGGTCGCCCGGCCCGAATGCGTCCGGTTCGGAGAGCGCGGGCGGAGCGTCCGCCGCCGGATCGATGCCCGGCTCGGCGGTACTTTGAGCAGTCTCGCTCGTCTGCGATATCGTGGCGGCCGGAGGAACCTCTCCCTGCCCGGCGCGATCCTCCCACTTCCCCGGCTGGCGCCAGAAGAGCGCGACCAGTGCGACGAGGACGACGAGCGAAACGGGCAGCAGCGGAAAAGCGATACGCTCGGCGCCCGTGTTCTTCGGAGCGAGCACTTCGGCCGCGATCCGATCGGCGATGGTAGCGTCGAGCGCGTTTTCGGGCGGAGTCCCGGAAGAGGCGCGACTCGGGAACGAAGCATCGATCGCCCGGGCTTCCCGCAGAGTACTTTCCTTCATGGGCGAAGGATGTGCGTCCGCGGCCGGTTCGGGCTCGGGCGTTTCGTACGGAGCATCATCGGGTTTCGGCGTTTCGTACGGAGCTGAATCGAGCTCCGGCGTTTCGGCCGGCGTCGCAGGCGCATCCTGAAAGAGCGGAAGTTCGTTTTCGACCGGCGCTTCGGGTATGTCTGCGGCGCTCGGGGGCGTATTCGTTTCGCCGTCGGGATTCAGAACGAAAGCGAGTCCCGCGGTCCGGCCGTCGTCGAGAAGCCGTCCCGGGCCCGCTCCTGTCAGGCGGTTCTTGATTTCCTCGTCGAGCAGGCCGTCGATGAACGCAAAGCACGGTTCACGCAGAAAGCGGACGCGCCCTTCCGTGATTTCCACCAGTCGATTTCCGAGCCATGCTTCCGCGCCTCCCTGACGAAACAGGTGAACGGCGCTCTCCGCGCGGTTGCAGATCGCGATCCCGATCTGAAGCGAGGAAGTGCGCGCGTTTGCGGGGATGGCGGTCACGAGGAGGTCGCGCATCTTCTCTTCGGGAGTCAGGAACGGAGGACCGGAGTAGTAGCGGGAGATCACGTCCTGGAAGAGGCGGCGCGCTTCGTCGGGGGCCCTCCCTTCGAGGCGCTTCGGACGGATGTAAACGTGCAGCGACGGGACGTTCCTGCCCGGCGCGCTTCCGTCGTAAGTGAGCGCGTCCCAGCGGGTGGTCGACGCGTCCGCATGCCCCATCTGCCCCATCGTCCCTGCTCCCCCGTTCGATGTCGGGAAATTAGCCCAGCCGGACGGGGAATGCAACTTCCTTTTGGAAGTACGACTTGGACGAGTACGTCGGGCGCGCGAGGATGTGGACGGTGTATCGGCCGGGGGAGAGACGATCGCCGGCGTCGTTCTTCCCGTTCCAGACGAACGTCTGGCTGCCGGTCGGCACGACACGGTTTTCGACGAGCGTCCGGAGTATGCGCTTCTTTTCGTCACGGATCGTAACGGTTACGCGCGCGCGTTCCGTGTTCCGGAAGCGGATTTTCCCCCTTTCCTGAATGACGGCGGGTTCGGCGTGGTAGTCGAGTACGTCGACGCCGATCCAGTAGTACTGCGCGCCGCTCGCTTCGGAGATGAAGATCTGGCCGAACCGTCGCCAGATCGCGATGCCGTACGGTCCTTGAAACTCCGCGTCACCGCCCCCCTCCCGTCCGAATGACGTGATGAGCTGCAGGTCGCGATTCAGTTTGTGAATCTGGTGGTTCGCTTCATCCGTCACGTAGAGCTGGTGGTAGTAGTCGATGTCGATGCCGCGAAAGCGCGCATGCGGGAGTCCCAGTTCTTCCCGCGTCACGCTCCCCGTCTCGTTGCCCGCGAGGTCGTACTTGTGAAGCATGGTCCCGTCGCGCTCGATGACGATCAGAAACGCGGCCTTGCGATGCGACCACCTTTCTCCACGGTCGACGAGCGCGAGCGCGGTCGGATCCTCGAGGGTCGACTCGCCGATCGTGCGCGCGAAGCGCCCGTCTTTCCCGACGACCACGATCCGATCGTTTCCGGTGTCCGCGACATAGATATCGCCCCCGGAAGTCATGTCGATCCCTTCGGGCGCGCGAAACCGAAGCGCGTCGTCTGCGCCGGTGTCGCCGCCGAAGATGCGAAGCGGGCGGAGTTTTCCGTCACGGTTTCTGAGATGAACGACCCGATCGTTTCCCGTGTCCGCCACATAGACGTTGCCGGCCGGGTCGGCCGTGATGCCCTGCGGGTTTCGCAACTGGTACCTGCCCGAGCCCTCGCCGCCGTAGGTGTCGAGCGATACCATGGAGGTGTTGTAGATGATGACATGCTCGCCCGCGTTCAGCCCGTAGACCGTGAGTTCGTCGTCGTCCCCGATCTTGTTCGGCTTGTCGCGCTCGCGAAGCTTGACCGCCGCGACACCGCGCGGGTTCCGGAACCGGTGCTGGTTCCCCGTGAAAAGGCGAAGGTGCGTGTCGGTCACATGGTGCATGCCGAGATCGTGCTTGTACGTCGGGTAGACGAGCGTAGTCGGATCGTAGCCGCGTGCCGCGAGGGCGATCGTGCTTGCGAGCGCGGCCGCCGTGAGTGCGAGAATTGCGGGGATGAGGGGAACGCGGCGCAAGACGGGCTCTATCCGGCCGTGAGGATCTTGTTGACGAGATCCTGGTAGATCGTGCGGTAGATCCAGTAACCGGACAAGGTGCGTTTCACGTAGTTGCGGGTTTCGCTGTAGTTGATGAGCTCGACGTACTCTTCCCGGGGGAAGCG
>JABDJQ010000577.1 GCA_013002425.1 Gemmatimonadota bacterium | reverse complement strand
GGCCGAACGCTTATCGAAGGAGTTCGCGCGAAGAATGATCGAAGCGGCGGGCATGTAGACGTGCCGGGCGTATCAGAATTTCCCGCGGGCCCCTTCCCCACTCTTCGTGCCGGATCGGCACGCCGCTTTCGAGAAACGACTGCAGCGAGTCGAGCGCCCGGCTCCCCCCACTCACGAACCTTTGGACTTCTTCGCTTTCTTCTCGGCTCTCTTCTCTTTGAGCGTCTTCTCCGCCTTCCTCTTCGGATCCTTCTTGCGAGCGTCTTTGTCCTTGGCCATTCGATTGCCCCCTTCCCGCGAGCCCTTCGGCCCGGTTTCAGTACGCTGGAATCGTTCCGCGTCCGGTTTGGATCGTAGCGAGATCGGCGCGCGAATGCAACGGGCGATGAGGCGCCAGGGCTCGAGCGCGGGCCCGATTGATGAAACCCGCGTTCGAGGCGGCTAGATGATCTCCTGCAGCAGCATCACGCCGAGGAAGAACAAGTACCAGGCGGGAACGATCAGCAGCGTGATCACGTTGCGCGCCCTTGCCGTGTACGGTTTCAGATACGTCAGCCGAGCCGACACTGACAGGGCGATGAAGAAAGACGAGAAAATGAGCGCGTCGAACATGGCGTGATCGCCGTAGGTCTTGTCGAGGAAGACTCCGATGGCGGTCAATACGAATGTGATGCCCAGCATCAGGGCGGCGCTCTTCATTCCTTCGTCGCGCGAGATCTCGAGAGACCCGCAGCGTGCTGCTGTAATCATGTTTCTTTCTCCTCCGGCTTCTGCCGTGATCGGGATTTCACCCGGGTTCCGCCACGCGTCGATCGCACCGGCGATCAGGTCGAGAGAGGTCCGGAATACGGGGAGCTCCTCCTCTTCCAGATGCAGGGCCAGCTCGCGACGGTACCGCTTCTGCCATGCCGCCGGATAGAGACTCAGAATCCACTTCATACTCTCGCCAGCCTTTCCAGCCCGAGGCGTGTGACCATGTTCATCGCGTCAAGCCGCGCGTGCAGAGCCTTGATCCCCGCCGCGGTCAGCTTATAGGTGCAGCGGTTGCTCTCTGCCTCCTTCAACGGCTTGATGAATCCGCGTGACTCGAGCCGCGCCAGCGCGCCGTACAGCGTACCCGGGCCCGGCTTGTGTCCCGTGATTGCCGCAATGTCTTCCGTAATCG
>JABDJQ010000391.1 GCA_013002425.1 Gemmatimonadota bacterium | reverse complement strand
GAGAAACGAATCGTACTTCGCGTCGAAGTAACGGTAGTTCTCGCTGTCGTAATCGGCCCCTTCGCGAAAGATCACGAGAAAGCCGGCGACTACCCCGTCGTGCTCGACGAACAACGCGCCTGTCGCCTTGTCGAGGAGTTCTTCGAACGCAGACCGCTTGAGAGCGCCGACATGGGGCGCGAACTGCTCGTTCCAGGCGAACGCGAGATCGCGCTCGCGGCCGGAAACCATGATCGTGCGTAGTTTCATACTTCGCATCCTACAGCATCGGAGCGCGCGGGGCCGCCCCCTTTCGCGGGCTTTCGCGCGATGATCGCGGCATACGACGGCGGAAACCGGAATTCGCCGTAGCCGCGTACGATCCGCGCCCGGAATCCCGCCTCACGCAGCTGACCCGCGAGATCGGGCGCCCGGAACAGTCGCAGCTCGTGCGTCTCCTCGCTTCGTCGCCAGGTCTCGCCCGCTCTTCGAAAGACGACGATCCGGCGCACGAGTACTGTGCGGCGCGCGTTCTCGCTCACATCGTACTGAATGCTCCAGCCCGCGCCTTCGGTGAAACCGCGGTATCCGCCCCGGCTCCTGCCCGGCTCCGCGAAGTCGAACGCGAAGACCCCGCCCGGTTCGAGCGCCGCGTGAACGCGCCGGAAGAAAGAACGCGTCGCCCGCCTGTCCTTCTTGCCGTCGAACAGATAGTTCACGCATTCACCGAGCGAAGTGACGGCGCGGCACGGCGGAAGCTCCGCGCTCCACAGCGACTCGTTTACGAGAGTCGCGGCGGGGGCGACTTCTCTTGCGAGCGCGATCATGTGGCGCGAGGAGTCGATCCCGTGCGCGTCGTAGCCGGCGCGGCCGAGCGCCGCCGCCCAGATCCCGCTGCCGCATCCGAGGTCGACCACACGTCCGCTTTCGATCCCCGCATCGCGAAAGAGCGCGAGAAGTCCCGGCGCCGACCGGCGCGCAAACGCGCCGAAACCGTCGTGGTGCACCCAGGCGAGATCTTCCCCGTATGCGAGCTTCATGACGCCGGCTTCCGCGCGGATGACCTGCGATACACCGCGCGAAAGCGCGACGCGGGCGGCTCTTCACGATCGAGAAAGCGCTCGACGCTTTCCAGCACGAGATCCTCGTTTGCGAACGAGTGGAGTTCGGTCATCGTAAGCGGCCACGGAATCTCCCCTTCGGGCTCCGCCTCGTCGCGCGCGCGACACACCACGAGTAGGCGCCCGCCGGGAGCGAGCATGCGTGTCAGCGCGCGCACGGCCTTCTCCCGGAGCGCCGCGGTAAGAACCTGCAGCGTGTAGCACTCGACGACGAGCGGAAAGCGCCCTTCCCATTTCGGAGGCAGCGCGAAGAGGTCCGCGGTCACGAAGTCGACCAGGCTCGAGGGGAACCGCCGGCGGCACCACGCGATGGCGGTCGGGGAAAGATCGAAGGCCGTCACCTTGAAACCGAGAGCCGCGAGCGCTTCCGACGTGTCGCCGAGTCCGCAGCCCACTTCGAGAATCTCGCGTTGCGCCGCGCCGATCGCGCCGATCGCGCCGATCTCGTCGAGCAGGTTCAGAACGTGGGGATTCGGTTCGCCGTCGGCCCAGGCGACGCGCGCGCGATCCCCGTCCGCTTCGGCGTAGACCGCTTCGAACCATGCGGTTTCGTCGCCGCGCGCGCGATGATCGGCTGCGATTTTTCGGATTCGATCGCGGGCTTCGCTCATCTTCACCCTTCAATCAAAAGGGGAGCCCTCGACAAGGCTCCCCTTCCGTAAGGAATCATCGCGGGACCGTTACCAGCGATTCTCGCGTGGCGGCTGCGCTTCACGCGGGCGCGCTTCGGACACGCGCAGGTTGCGACCGCCGACCTCGGAACCGTCGAGGTTCTTGATCGCCTCCGCCGCGTGACCGTCATCGGTCATCTCGACGAAGCCGAAGCCCTTCGACTGTCCGCTCACGCGATCCATGATGATCTTTACGGACGCCACGTCGCCATACCCGGCAAACGTCGTCCGCAGTTCCTCTTCCGATGTCTGATACGGAAGATTACCGACGTAGATATTTTTCATGAGCAGATCTCCTTCGTGCCGTTCGGAACAGAGGTCCGCCGGACCTCAATCAACGGCTCCCGAACTGAGATCCAACGCGCGGAGG
This sequence comes from Gemmatimonadota bacterium, assembly GCA_013002425.1. Taxonomy (GTDB): domain Bacteria; phylum Orphanbacterota; class Orphanbacteria; order Orphanbacterales; family Orphanbacteraceae; genus JABDJQ01. Next base: position 4 of record JABDJQ010000391.1, on the reverse strand, counting down.
GAAG
>JABDJQ010000390.1 GCA_013002425.1 Gemmatimonadota bacterium | reverse complement strand
TACACTGAGTTCCGTAGCGGAACATCGGTCTTCTGACGGCGGGGGCGGCCATTCGTTTTCTACCTTTCATATCATGGCGTACCCTGGCGATTCTCGCGATCGCCGCGTGGCTCGGATGCGCGTCGCCGGTCGCGGGGGACCCGTCCCTGTCCGGTATCCGGCTCCCCGCCGGCTTTCGTATCACGCTGTTCGCCGACTCCGTTCCGAACGCACGCTCCCTGGCGCAGTCTTCCGACGGAACCGTTTTCGTCGGCACGCGATCGCTCGGCGCCGTCTACGCGCTCCGCGATCTCGACGACGACGGCCGCGCCGACAGCATGTACACGCTCGCGAACGGCCTCAACATGCCGAACGGCGTCGCGTATCGCGCCGGGGCTCTTTATGTTGCCGAAGTACACCGGGTTCTGCGATACGACGACATACTGCCGTCGCTTCACGATCCGCCCGCGCCCGCGGTCGTGCGCGACGATTTTCCGCGCGACCGGTCGCACGGCTGGAAGTTCGTCGCGTTCGGGCCCGACAGCGCGCTCTACGTGCCGGTCGGCGCGCCGTGCAACGTGTGCGATCCCGAAGACGAACGGTACGCCTCGATTCAACGCATGACGGCCGACGGCGCTTCCGTTGCCACGTACGCGGCGGGCGTGCGCAACACCGTGGGCTTCGACTGGCATCCCGAAACCGGTGACCTCTGGTTCACCGACAACGGCCGCGACTGGCTCGGCGACGACGCGCCGCCCGACGAACTGAACCACGCGCCGACTGCCGGGCTCCACTTCGGTTTCCCTTATTGTCATGGCGGCACGATCGCGGATCCGGCCTTCGGCTCGCTGCGGCCGTGTTCCGAACTGACGCCGCCCGCGCAGCGTCTCGGCGCGCACGTGGCGGCCCTCGGCATGCGCTTCTACACGGGCGACCTTTTTCCGCCTGAATACCGCAATCAGATTTTTATCGCCGAGCACGGATCGTGGAACCGGAGCACGCCGGTCGGTTATCGGGTCACCCTCGTGAAACTCGCGGGGAACGAAGTGGTCTCGTACGAACCGTTCGCGGAGGGATGGCTCGGCGACGACGAGAGCGTGACCGGGCGGCCAGTCGACGTTCTCGTGCGTCCGGACGGATCGCTGCTCGTCTCGGACGATCATGCGGGCGTCATCTATCGCATTACGTATGGAGACGAATCATGACGGACGATTCTTCGTTCGATCATCGCGGGCTCGATCTGGCCGCGCGCGTCGCGGCGCACGCGCACAGCGATCACTATCGCAAGGAAACGGATATCCCGTATATCTCGCATCCGTTTTCGGTCGCGATGATTCTGGCGAAGCTGGACGTTCCGGACGAAGCGCTGATCGCGGCCATGCTCCACGATACGGTGGAAGATACGGACCTCACGATCGAAGACGTGCGCGAGCAGTTCGGAGACGCCGTCGCGGATATCGTGGCCGCCTGCAGCGAGCCGATCCGCGAACTGCCGTGGGAGAAACGCAAGGAAGGCACGATCGCGAAGATCAAAGAGGCGCCGCTTCCCGTGCGATGGGTCGTGGCCGCGGACAAACTGCACAACCTGCGTTCGATCGGCCGCGAGTTTCAAGCGGTCGGCGATCGCGTTTGGAATCGGTTCAGCCGCCCGCGCGCCAAGCAGGAGTGGTACTACAGAAACGTGCTGCGGTCACTCGGGGAGGGCGAAGTCGACGCGCGCCTTCGCCTGCTGCTGCAATGGCTCGCGGCCGAAGTCACGAACGTGTTCGGACCGGAAGACGCGCCCGGCTGAGCCGCGGCGCATAGGAGAAACGAAAATGCCGAAGAAGATCGAGAACCCGTCGCGGGTCGAATGCGTGGGCACGAAGCCGAAGATCATCGAAGAATACGTCGGCCGTGTGAACACCGACTCGGGCGCGCTGAGCATCGCGCACATGAAAAGCCCGGCGGGGTGGGAAGAACCGGGGCAGCGTCCCGCGTTCGACGAATACACGATCGTTCTCAAGGGTGAACTCGTCGTGGAGCACGAAGCGGGCACGATGAAGATCGGGGCGGGCCAGGGAGTGCTGACGCGCGACGGAGAGTGGGTGCGTTACAGCACCCCGGGAAGCGAAGGCGCCGAATACATCGCCGTCTGCACGCCCGCGTTCTCGCCCGACACCGTGAACCGCGACGATGCGGGGGAGGGAGCGTCTTGAAGAAGCGCGCCTTCGGACGGACCGGATGGACGGTCGGCGAAATCGGATTCGGCGCGTGGCAGATCGGCGGCGGGTGGGGGGAGCAGGACGACGCGCAGGCAGTCGAAGTCCTGCGCGCGGCCTGCGGCCGTGGAGTCGATTTCTTCGACACCGCGCTCGGTTACGGAGAGGGGCACAGCGAACGCCTGATCGGGCGGGCGCTCGGAGACGTGCGAAAGAAGATCCGGATCGCGTCGAAGGTGCCGCCGAAGAACAGGCGGTGGCCGGCAACCGACGACGACCCGATCGCCACGACGTTCCCGGCGCGCCACATCATCGAGTCGACTGAAACCACGCTCACGAATCTCGGCACGGACTACCTCGACCTGCAGCAGCTGCATACGTGGGCGCCGTCTTACATCGAACGGGACGAATGGCGCGAAGCCGCGGCGAAGCTCAAGCAGCAGGGGAAGATCCTCGCGTTCGGCGTTTCCGCGAACGACTGGGATCCGTACGGCACGGTCGATCTCGTGCAGTCGGGCGAAATCGATTCGATCCAGGTCATCTACAACATCTTCGAACAGCGCCCGGCGGAACGTTTGCTGCCGGCGGCGCTCGATACGAACACGGCCGTGATCGTGCGCGTTCCGTTCGAGGAGGGATTCCTGACGGGCAAGTTCCGGCCCGGACACAGCTTCGCGGAAGGGGACTGGCGCGCCGACTGGATGACCGAGGAACGGCTCCGCGAAGTCGAACGCCGACTTGAACCGCTCGCTGCGATCGCGGAAGGGCGCGGTGATACGCCGGCCGGCCTCGCGCTCCGGTTCTGTCTCGCGCACCCTGCCGTATCCACCGTGATTCCCGG
>JABDJQ010000387.1 GCA_013002425.1 Gemmatimonadota bacterium | reverse complement strand
ATTCACGGCCGCTGGGCGAACACGCGCGACAACGGCGGCGTGTTTCGCGGGCGCTGGACCTCGCGCTACGGCCTCTCGCACGGATGGCTCAAGGGTCATTACGGCGTGAACGACGAAGGCGAAAACGTCTTCTTCGGTAAATATATCGGCCAGGGCGGCGAAGTGCGCGGGCTCTTCCGCGGGCACTGGGGCAACGCGGACGCGCTCGACCACGGCGGCTGGTTCCGCGGCAAGTGGCACAATCGCGGCGACGTCCAGGGCGCACTGGGAGGCCGCTGGTTCGCCCGCCCGGACCGTATGATGCAGCCTTCGGTGGACGCGGCCGGTGACGGCAACCCGCGCCCCGAATTCGCCGAACGCCCGAACATCGGGTTCTTCAGCGGTCGCTGGATCAAGAACTGTGACGGCTCGATGGATGAGGAGACCGACACGTCGGACGAAAGCGGTGAAGACGAAGCAGGCACCGACGCCGCTCCGGACGAAGTCTGAGGTTTCTGATCGATCGAAGTGCCCGCTCATCGAGGCGTGCACACGGGAGGGGGGCGTCCTTCGGGGCGCCCTTTCTCTTTGTATATGGCGCATTGCCCGCGTTACTGTTCACGGCGTGAAGCGTTTCCCGCACATATCAATTCCGATCGCATCGGGTCTGTTTGCACTCGGACTCGCGCTCGGGTCCGGTTTCGGATGCTCGCGCGGGGGAGATGAGGCACCCGCGCCGAACGGGGGCGGCGCCTCCGGCCTCGAGGCGCGGAAACCGGCCGGCCATCAGCGCCTTTTCGACGAACTGGCACCCCTCGCCCGTCGCCACTCCGCCCGCAGCATTCTGTTCTCGAGCTTCGATCGCGACGGCGGGAACGACGACGGTTTCTCGAGTCGTTTCTCCAGCCTGCGCCGCGAGAACGGCGAGTTCGTGATCGCCGAAACCGCCGGCGCGGGAGCCATCCGGCGCATCTGGATGACGTGGCCGGGGCGCGATGTCCAGATCCGCATCTATCTCGACGACCATCCCGAGCCGCGCATCGATCTTCCCGTCACCAGCTTTTTCTCCGGGAACGGCGCCACGTTTCAAAAGCCGCACGTCGGGTCGTTCGAGGAACTCGGCGGCGTAGGCTACTGCTACGTCCCGATTCCGTTCGCGAAGCGCGTTCGCGTCACGACGGACGCCCCGCTTCGCTTCTATCAGATCGACATCGAGGTGCTGGCGGATGGTGAGGACGGGGCGCTGCGCGAAGACGAACCCGCGAAGCCGAGCCACGCGCGCTCCAATGACCGCCGGGAACAGTGGCGTGTCGCTCCGGGCGATTCGACCGCTCTCGCGACAACGCTTTCCGGCCCCGGCGTCGTGCGCAGCATGACGATCGAGGTCGACGGCGACTCGCCCCCGCTTCGCGCGCTCCTTTTCAGCGTCTACTGGGACGGCGCCCGCGACCCCGCGTTCTGCGTGCCGCTTTCGGAACTCTACGGAAGCGCGTTCGCTCCGACCGGGCTCCGCTCGACTCCCGTTGCGAGCGCAGGGAGCAAGATCACGATCTCGCTCCCTATGCCGTGCGAGTCGATGCGCGTCGTGATCGCGAACGCGTCGCAGCAGGAAGCGAGCGGCGCGTTCGGTATGTGGTTCGAGGAGCGCGCGCTCGACGAAAACGATCTCAGACTGCACGCGCGATGGCAGCAGCTCGAAAGCGTTGCGGGAGAGCCGCTCGAAGTCTTGTCCGTGAACGGTCACGGGCACTATGTGGGCACGCTCATGAGCGCGACCGCCGCGCGCGGCGACGGGTTTCTCGAAGGAGACGAGATGTTCTTCGTCGACGGCGATCCGGCACTCACGCGAAACGGAACGGGCACGGAAGACTACTTCAATTCGGGGTGGTATTTTGCCGGCGGCGTGCGCCACTTCCCGTGGCACGGCGTCACGTTTCAGAGCGACGCGGGCGCGCCCCGATTTTCCGCGTATCGCTGGCATGTGCCCGACCGCATACCGTTTCAAGAGTCGCTGCGGCTCGCGTGGGAACACGGCGAGTGGAACAACCAGCCGGGCGCTCTCTATTCGATCACCTCGTTCTGGTACGAAGGGCGGCCGACCGGCGATCCGCCACCGGATGCGCCGACGGGCTGGCTTCCGCGCCGCATTCGTTTCCCCAAGAACACGGTGGCGCTCGGCGACCGGTTTCACTGGAACGACCGCGTACTCGATGTCGGACAGGCGCACTGGAGTGACGTGACGGACGCGTGGAGCGCTCCCGCCGCTTCGATCGCGACCGACAAGGTCATCCCGTTCCTCGAAGGGAAACGCGGCGGCGTGGCGCGCTTTCGCACGAGCATCACGATTCCGGCAGACGGCGAGTATGCCGTTCGGCTCGCGGTCGCGCGCGGGCCCGGCTTCGGCCGGCTCGACGCCGCCTTCGATCGCGATCGCGTGCTGCAGGGGTACGATTGCGGCGCCGACACGCTCGAGCCCGTGCACCTGACGCCGGAGTCGCTTCACCGCCTCTCGGCCGGGTCGCACGAACTCATGCTGTTCATGCGACAGCCGACGGACACCGCGCGCGTGTTTCCGTTGCCTCCTGGCTCGCCGATTCTGGAAACGCAGCGCCGTCTGCTCGGCGTCGTTTCCGGTATCCAGATCGAACCGCGCGGTCCGTTCGTCGAGCCGTGGCGGGTCGTCGGTC
>JABDJQ010000383.1 GCA_013002425.1 Gemmatimonadota bacterium | reverse complement strand
GCCCGGTTCGTCCGCCCCCCCGTTTTCGCGGAGGGCGATGATCTCGGGGGGCGTCAGCGACTCGTTCCCCTCGCAGAAGGGACAATCCGCGTCGTCCTTCAGCTCTTCCGACGCCATCGAGAAACTGTCAGGGCGACCGCTGCGGGATGCCGCGATAATCACCCATCGTTTCTGGATCGGGTCATGTCTGAGTTCGGATTGACTGAGCTCTTCGCTCATAGGTACTCTCCCGGCCTGAAGCGTTACTCACTGTAGGAGGCGCGGCATGAGGAGCGCAACCGGAATATGGAGAACTTTCCGCCCCGCTCCGATACAATGAAGGCAGGTTATCCACGAACGGCCCTTTGAATCGGTGGTGCGATCCTCTTGCGGCGCTTTCTACTTCCTATTGCGATGGTCCTCGTCGACCTCTTCGCGCTGAACGCGTCGTTCGTGACCGCGCTCTACCTGCGTTTCCACGACTACAAGTTCTCGTCGTGGGCGCCCTCGTTTTTGTATTCGTACACGTATCTGCTGATCGCCGTAAATCTGATCCACCTGGTCCTGCTGCTCTATTTCAAGGAGATCCAGTTTCCCCGGCGATTCAAGCCGACCTACGTTCTCCCCCGGATCGGGCGCATCGTTCTGATCACGCTGCTCGCGTCCGTTTTGATCATCTTTCTCTCGAAAGGGCTTTCGAGGAGCCACCAGGTCTTTCATTTCTCACGGCCCACGCTGATCGCGTTCTGGATCCTGTCATTCTTCTACTTATCGGCCGGTCGCTTCCTCTTCGGGATCTGGCAGCTCTGGCTGTTCGACCGGGGCCTCATGCAGCGTCCCGTAATCGTGATCGGCGAAGGGCGCCTGCGGGACGACCTTGCGACACGCATCAAGTTCAACAGGTGGTTCGGAGCGCGCGTGGTCGAAACCATCACGGTCGCGCCGCCTGCCGACGTGGAGGGCGAGGGCGCGCAGCCGGCGCGCGCCGGGCTTGTCGCGGGTCCCGACGCGCTCAGGGAACATCTGCGCGAGAAACGGGTCGGCGAAGTGTTTCTGGCGACGGATCCGGACGACTTCGCACAGATCTTCGCGGTGCTCGACACGTGCCGCTCGGAGCATATCAAAGTGCGCATGGTGCCGGACCATCTGCAGCTTCTCATCAGCCATCTTCTGCTGTCGGAGAGCGTCGCGGTTCCGAATCGAACGAAAGAAGACTTGATCTATGAAGTATATCAGGTCGTCGACTCGCGCTTCGCTCTCGACCTCGCCACGATCGCGATTCTGGGCTCGAAGGGAATCCCGCCGACGTTCGGCGGAATCGAGCACCATGTTTCGCATCTCGCGCACCGTCTCGCGGGGCAGGGGTTTCGCATCAAAGTGTACGCCCGTTCGTACTACACGCAGCTCGAAGGGCGCTACCAGGGGCTCGAGATCATCCGCCTCCCCAGCGTGTACACGAAGCATCTCGACGCGATCAGCCATACGGCGCTTGCGACGCTGCACATGATGCTGCAGCCGGTCGATGTCGCGCACTACCACGCGCAGGGACCGTCCATCTTCGCTCTTCTTCCGCGTCTTTTCGGGATTCGGACCGTCACGACCGTGCACGGACTCGACTGGAAGCGCGAAAAGTGGGGCTCGTTCGCAAAGCGCTGTCTGCAGATCGGCGAGTACGCATCCGCACGTTTTCCGACGCGCACGATCGCGGTTTCTCGC
>JABDJQ010000354.1 GCA_013002425.1 Gemmatimonadota bacterium | reverse complement strand
CGCGAGCACCGCGCGCGCGAGCAGTGTATCGGCAAGCGCCGGGAGGCGCGCCGCGAGGTCCGCGACCGGGGCGGGCTCCGTTGCGAACGAAAAACTCGTTTCGAACGGAGCCTCCGCACCGAAACACCTGATCACATATCCATCCGGGCGCAATCGCGTCTGTAGAAAAACGACGGCATCGAACTTCAGCTTGCGCCCTTCGCTCGCGAGAAGCTTCCTTTCCCGATCCTCGATCGCGCCCCCTTCCGGTTTCAGAAGCGAGCGGATCCGTGACAGCGAGTTCTCAGGAATCGCCACGGGCTCATGGCGCGTGCGGGCGCAGTCGAGGGCGCGTCCGGCGAGCTCCTCGAGCGCGTACGGATACGGGAACCGATCGGTTCGATCGAGATACAGCGCAAGGCGCGAAGGGGATGCGGCGTTCAGGGGCGCGATGGCGCCGAGAGCGAAGAACAGAAAGAGAGACGGGAAAAGACATCGAGCGGTTTTCAGAAGTGGCCCGGCCATCCGTTCGCTAGTCGACATAACCGAGCGCCCGCAGCCTTTCGCGAATCGCCGCGCTGTCTTCGAGGAAGAGTTCGCCGCTCCGGCGAAGCGGGGAATAAGACGCAATCGATTCGATCGGCCGTTGCTCGAGTTCGCCGGACGTAATCGCATCGAGAATGACCTTCCCGTCGGTGTCTTCGGGAACGGGGAGCCCCAGGAAATACAGAATCGTGGGAGCGATATCGACGTCGCGCGAAGCCTCTTTCCGATCGCCCGGCTCGACGCCTGGGCCTGCCAGTAGGAACACGCCGTCGCGGCGATGGTTCCCGGTGTTGAACGGATGGCGCCCCTTGCCCAGGAACGGAAAATATTTCGAGAGTGAAGCATGTTCGCTCCAGGGGCCGAGTCCGTGATCGGACGTGATCACGAAAACGGTTTCGTCGGGGTCGAAGATCGTCTGCGCCTCGCCGAGTACGTAGTCGAGAAAGCGAAAATAGTCCGGGACGACTTCGCCGAAGTACTCCGCGACTTCGGGATCGACATCCGCATCTCCTTCTCCGAACGTGTGCTTCCAGAAGAAATGCTGCACGTCGTCGGGGCCGGGAAGATAGAGCGTGAAGTAGTCGAGGTCCATGCGCCGCGCGAGCGAAAGCCCCAGCATCGAGTTGCGATAGTCCTTGCGAAAGATGCGCGACACGGCGTGTGCATACCGCTCCAGAATCGGCCCCTCGCGGAACTCGACATCGATGTCGCCCGGTGATTCGAACCCGAACCACTCGCGCATTTCATCGCCGAACGCCTTCTCGCGAAATGCCGCGTTCTCTTCGGGCGTCATGAGATCGAGCGGATACCAGAGGTCGCGTTTGCGAACCACCGCGGCGTCGTCGGCGACGAGAAAGCCCTCCATCGGGAGCGGCGGCGACGTCACCTGCGCGGCCACGGTGCCGCAGCGAAGGCCCGCGGATTCGGCGATCTCCCAAAGCCGCGGTTCGCGCACGAACGTGCTGTTCGAGGTCAGCGTTTTCGCGCCGAGCAGGCGGGCGGGCGCGAGATGATTCGGAATCGGCAGCCGGAACGGGAGCGGCTGCTCGAGCCCGCGGATCTGCGTCATCTCGAAATCGAGAATGCCGTGCGCTCTCGGCAGCCTTCCCGAATTGATCGTCGACCAGATCACGGGGGAGCGCATGCCGCGCGACGAGCTGTCGATGAAAGGGTTCAGAATCGAAATTTCGGGATTCATGTCGCCCCGGCTGGCGCGGGCGAGGTACGCCGCGAAGTGCGGCAGCCTGCCGGTTTCGATATACTTGTTCAGGAGGCGAAGCGAGAGGCCGTCGAACTGGAGATGGCAAACCCGTTTCCCGCCCATGTCGCGGATCGGGGGTTCGAACGCGGGTCCGTTCCACGCTCCCTGTGAGCGGTGAAGCACGACCGGGGCCGCGAGAAGTACGATCGCGATCGGGATCGTACCCATGCCGGGCCGTACCGCCGCGAGCCGGCGGCCGAGAATGCGAGAGAGCGGAATCAGCACTGCGGCGAGGATGGCAGCGGGCAGGAGAACGCGCGGATCCGTGAGCCAGGTCGGCCTGTTCGAGAGAAAGAAGAACAGAAATGCGGGCGCCCAGACGAGAAAGAACAGCCAGACGGCGATCCGTGCGGCGCCCCGGTCGGGATTGCGGCGCAGAAAGGCGAATCCGGTCGCAGCGGCGCCCAGCCCGAAAACCGTAACAGCAAAAAATACAAACAGATAGAGTGTCAGGACGGCGCGGTCGGCGAGAACGGGCCAGTCGCGTGCGAGTCCGAAAACGAGCTGTGCGGCCAGAAACGTGGCGGCGGATGCCGCCGTGACGCCCCATACGAGGAAACCGCCCGCAAGGGGGCGGCGGGAATTGGTCTCTGGACTACCGGAATTGACCATAAACTCCGATCCTATAATAGTATGATATGGTCCTGTGCCAGTTTTTGAACCCCGGTTGGGTAGCATAGCATGAATGGAATCATAGGTTTTCTGGGAGATTTCCTCTGGGAGACCCTTTATATCGTATTCGAGAGCGGGATCTACATTCTGCTCGGCTTTCTGATCGCCGGACTTCTGCACGCGTATCTGAAGACCGACCGCCTGATCCCGTTTCTGGGAGGCCGGAACCTGCGGTCGGTGCTGAATGCGGCCCTCGTGGGCGCGCCCCTGCCGCTCTGCTCGTGCGGCGTGATTCCGACCGCGGTCGCGCTGCGCAAGAAGGGCGCGAGTCGCGAGGCGACGCTCTCGTTCCTGATCTCGACCCCCGAAACTTCGGTCGATTCGATCGCGCTCAGCTACGGGCTGCTCGGCCCCGTGATCGCAATCGTGCGCCCGATCGCGGCGATCGCGAGCGCGTTCGTGGCCGGGGCCGCCCATCTGCTTTTCGGCCACGACGAAACGCGCGATCTCGAAGCCGAGGGCGAGCCGAACGGCGTGACGAAAACCGCGGGAGAGGACACGGCGACGATCGACTGCGGCTGCGGGCCGGAGAACGACCACGACCACGACCACGACCACGCCGGGCACACCCACGCCGATCCGTTCGAACCTGCCGCGCCGCGCTCCCATCGGGAGCGTCTCGGCGAAGCCGGTCGCTACGGTTTCGTTCACCTCTTCGACGAACTCGCGTTCTGGTTCCTCTTCGGCATGCTGCTCACGGGATTTCTGTCGGCCGCGCTCCCCGACGACTTCTTCGGCCGCACGCTCGGCACGGGTCTCTTTTCGATGCTCGTCGTCGTGGTCGTCGGCGTTCCGCTCTACATGTGCGCGTCGAGTTCGACGCCGGTGGCCCTCGCGTTTCTGACCAAGGGTCTCAATCCCGGCGCCGCGCTCGTCTTTCTGCTGACGGGTCCGGCGACGAACGCCGCCACGCTTTCCGTTGTCGGCCGCGTGTTCGGAAAGCGCTTCCTGCAGATTTATGTCGGTTCCATCGTCGTCGTCGCGATCGCGTTCGGCATGGCGCTGAACACGTTCTATCAGTGGGAACCCGTCGCGAGCCTCGGCGCGGGAGAGAGTACGCTCGACTTCGTGTACCGCGTGCTGAAGGGGATGGGATTCCTCGTGTTCGTCTTTCTCGCCGTGCAGTCCCTCCGGCGCACGGGTCTTCGTCCCGGACTGCGCGAACTGCGCGAGAACCTGACGACGGCCGTGCGGCCGCTGATCGAACTGCGGCCCGCCTGGTTCGTGCGTACGTTGGCGGGACGGCTCGTTCTCGGCGGCGCGATTCTGTTCTATCTCGCCAGCGGATTCGCGGTCGTGAAACCGGGCGAAGCGGGACTGCCGATCCGGTTCGGAGCGCCCGTGCTGCCCGCGTCCGGCGAAACCGAGGGGGTCAGGATCGCGCTCGGCCCCGGGCTTCACTGGAATCTGCCGTGGCCCATGGGCGAAGTGCGCACGGTTTCTGTCGAGGGCTTCGCGCGGATCGATATCGGTTTTCGATCGGCGGAAGACGCCGGCAGCGATCTGACGCATTTCTACGTGCCGGGCCCGCCGGCGCACGGACCCGGGGAAGGCGCGCGCCGCGACCGTCTGAAGGAAGAGTCGCTCTATCTCACGGCGGACGAAAACCTCGTCAACATCCTTTCGACCGCGCAATATCGTACGAACGACCCCGTGAAATATCTGTTCGGGGTCGAGGACGGGCCGGCTTCCGCGCGGGCGGCCATTCTCGCTTCGCTTCTCGAAGAACTCGCGACACGCACGCTCGACGAGGTGCTCACGGTCGATCGGTTCGCGCTCGAAACCGCGGTGGAGGCGCGTGCCAACGAACGCCTGGCAGGGCTCTCGTCCGGTATCGCGGTCGAGAACTTCACACTTCTCAGCGTGCACAGCCCGCCCGAAGTCCATTTCGATTTCCGCGACGTCGCGAGTTCCCAGGAAGACCGCGCGCGGTTCGTAAACGAAGCGCGCGTCTACGCGGAAGACGTGGTCCATCAGGCGCGCGGGCGCGCGGCCGAGATCACGGCCGGCGGCGCCGCGGACCGCACCGTTCGTATCGCCGCCGCCTCGGGTGACGCCCATCGATTCCTGTTGATCCAGGACGCGCAGAGCGGCGCGCCGGGCTCGACGCGACTGCGTCTCTATCTCGAGACGATGGAGCGCACGCTTCCCAGAACGATCAAAGTCGTGCGACCCGATCCGTCGGCCGTCCGCGATTTCGAGATCTGGTTTCAATCGAATAACGGGGAGGTCTCCATTCCCTCCCTCGACTCCAGAAACGGAGGCAAGTGATGAGTCAGCCGAGACGATGGATCATGCCCGCGCTGCTGGTCCTGCTCGCGCTCTTTCTACTGTCCGGGTTCTACGTCGTCGACGTGACGGAGTACGCCGTCGTGACGCGGTTCGGAAATCCGGTGGCGATTCATACCGAACCCGGGCTCCACTACGATCCTCTCAAGTTCCTGCTCTCGATCAATCGGATCGACGCGAGGATGCTCGTTCTCGATCTTCCACCCGCGGAGTTTCTGACCGAGGACAAGAAGAACGTCGTGACGAGCGGTTACGTGACATGGAGCGTGAAGGACCCGCTCAAGTATCTGCAGCGCGTCTACTCCAGGACCGGGGCCGAGTCGCGCATGACGGACGTGCTTTCGTCCGAGATCGGCGCCGCGCTCGGAAGCGTGCCGTTCGGGGCGCTCGTTTCGACCGATCCCGACGAGGCGCGGCTCGCCGAAGTGGCGCTCGCGATTCACGAGAAGAGCCGCGAGCGGATCGAGCGTGATTACGGCGTCGACGTGGTCGATTTTCGTTTCAAGCGACTTTCGTTCCCCGACCAGAACCAGTCGGCCGTGTTCCAGCGCATGCGCGCCGAACGCCAGCGCATCGCGCGCAAATTCCGAAGCGAAGGCGAGGAAGAAGCGACGAAGATCCGGGCCGAAGCCGACCGCGAGAGCAGCGAGATTCTCGCGAAGGCGGAGCGCCAGGCCGCGGAATTTCGGGGCGAAGGCGAAGCCGAAGCGACGCGTATCTATGCCGAGGCCATTCGAAAAGACCCCGGCTTCTACGACTTTCTGCGCACGCTCGAGTCGTACGAGAAGATCGTGGATGAAAACATGACGATCGTGATTCCGAGCGACTCCGATCTCATGCAGCTGCTCATGTACGGCCCGAAACGGGGAGGCTGATCGCCGTCATGCGATACACGGACACAATCACGAAACGGGGCGCGCAATGATCGCGAAGCTCTTCCGGGGCAGAGTGCTGCTGACGATCGCCCTGATCGCGTGGGTCGCGTCCGGCATCTTTACCGTCGACCGCGACGAGGAAGGCGTCGTGCTGCTTCTCGGGAAGCCGTGGAAGACGCACGTTGCCCCCGGCATTCACTTCGCGCCGCCGCGGCCGTTCGCGAAAAGCGCCGTCGTCCGCACGACCTCGGCGTATCAGATGAGCGTCGGCTTCAAGATCGCCGAGCGCGTGGCCGGCAAGACCGCGTCCAGCGCCGACGCCGAGTTCCTGAGCGGCGACACGAATATCCTGTCGCTCGAACTCGTGCTTCAGTACGTTGTCGACGAACCGCTTCGTATTCTGTACGGGATCGAAGACCCTCATTTCCTCGTACGCCGGGCGGCGGAATCCGTCGCCACGACCGTGCTCTCGGAAACGGCCGTCGACGACGCGCTCACGACGGGACGGTCCGCGATTCTCGAGAGCATTCGGCGCGGCACACAGGAGATCCTTCGCAGCTACGAAAGCGGGATCACGATCGTCTCCGCCACGGTCAAGAAGATCGAGCCGCCGCCGGAAGTGATCGACGCGTTTCAGGACGTGCAGAACGCGAAGTCCGATCGCGAGCGCGCCATCAACGAAGCGAACGGCTACGCGAACGAAGTCATACCCCGCGCGCGCGGCGAGGCGGTGGCCGTGATTGCCAGGTCACGCGGCGATCGCGAAGGGCGGATCGAGATCGCGCGCGGCGAAGCAGACCGGATCACGAGGATGATGAGCGAATATCAGAAAGCGCCTGTCGGCGTGAAAGAACGGCTCTACCTCGAAACGCTCGAGCGCGTCCTCGCGTCCGCGGAAGTCTATGCCGTGGACGCCGGCGGAAGAACGCAGCCGATGGGCCTCAAGCTCATTCGATGAGCCTCTAGCATCATTCGATAGCCCGCGGGGCTGGGACGAACGCGCCATGACCATGACTCTCTATCTCGCGCTGATCGCGGGGATCACATTCGCCGGAGGCGCCGCGCCGCTCGTTCGCAAAGTGTCGCGCAACCGCGTTACGTATTTCGTTTCGGCGGGCGCCGGCATCCTGCTCGGGGCCGCGTTCCTGCACATGATGCCGTTCACCTGGCACGCCCTCGGCGAACGCGCCGGGATTCCGATCCTCGGCGGCTTCCTGCTGATCTTCGTACTCGAAAAGTTCTTTTTGATCGACCCGTGCGAAGAGGTCGGCTGTCACATTCACAAGTTCGGCCTCGCCGCGTTCATGGGAATTACGTTTCACAGCCTGCTCGACGGCGTGGCCGTCGGCTCGTCGTTTCACATCCAGCATCTCGCGCCGAGCGTCTTCGCCGCCATCGCCGTGCACAAGATTCCCGCGGCGTTCTGCCTCGCGTCGATCCTGCTTCTGGCGGGCTATTCCCGAAACCGCGCCGCCTGGATGATCGCCGGCTTTTCACTCGCCACTCCGATCGGGGCCGTCGCCGCGTTCTTCTTCCTGCAGGGTCTCAGCGAACAGGCGCTCGCGATCGCCATCGGCCTCAGCGCGGGCTCGTTCCTCGGCATCGCCACGTCGGATCTTCTGCCGCAGCTTCACAGGGAGTCGGGCAACCGCGCTCTCCCGTTCGTATTTCTCTTTCTCGGAGTGCTCGCAATGATGCTCCCCATGTTCTTCATGGAAGGGCACGCGCATTAAGACTGTCGACGATTTCCATGCGCTCATCGACCCCGCCACGCTTGCGACGATCCGTGAACACGAGAACGAGGACCCGGCGAAGTACGCGCTTGCGCATGGAGGCAGGCGCGCCGCGGGATTTGACGGGGACGCCTCGCTCACATCGCTCATCGCGACGCAGATCAAGTACAGGAAGCGCGCGCGCGCGAAACTCCCCGCCTGGGCCGAAGCCGGATGTCTGTTTACGGGACGCGCGTTCGAGCAGGCGACGTCCGAAGCGATCGCCGGTCTCAAGAGCGGATGGGAGGGGGGCGCGTGCCTCGACCTCACGACAGGGCTCGGCGTCGACAGTGTGCATCTCGCGCGTTCCTTCGACCGCGTCGTTTCCATCGAGCCCGATGAACTCCTCGCGCAACTGGCCGCGTTCAACATGCGCGTCCTCGGCGTTTCGAACATCGACGTGCGGCATACGACCGCGGAGAACTTCGTAGGCGACTACGAAGGACCGCCTTTCGATCTCGCGTACGTCGATCCCGACCGGCGCGACGAATCGGGAAAGCGAAAGTACGGTCTTGCCGAGGGCAGTCCCGACATCGTCGCGCTCGCGCCCGCGCTGCTTGCGATGGCAAAGACCGTGCTCGTGAAGGCATCGCCCATGTGTGACCTGACCGAGGGGGCGCGCCTCCTGCCGGACGTTCGGCGCGCGATCGTGCTTGCCGACTCGACCGAGTGCAAGGAAGTGCTGTTCGAACTGCGAACAGACGACGCGCTATCGGGTGAGTCGCATTCCCGCGAAGCGCGCTTTCTCTATAATGGAGAACGCTTCGCATTTCAGGAGCCCGAGCGGAAGCCGCCCGCCCGCCCTGTATCGGGGTCACCGTCCGCGGCGAGCGGCAGTGCCACGCCTCTGCTCGAGAGCGCGCCTGATTCCGGCCGGCTGCTCGAACCGAACGTCTCGCTCTACAAGGCCGGACTCGTCGATGCCTACTTCAATGAAGCGTGTCCGTTCCCTGACGCCCGGGCAACGAGTGCGGGCGGCTATCTCTGGACGCCCGCCCGCCCCGCCCCCGGGTCGTTCCCCGGCAAGGTGTTTCGTATCGAGGCGTCGTTCCCTTACAAGACAGGTCCGCTCCGAGCCGCGCTCAGGGAACGCGGCGTGACCGCGGCCCATTTCACGCGCAAGAATTTCGACCTGCGGCTCGAAGACGTGCGGCGGTCGCTCCGGCTGCGCGAGGGGGGCGACCGCTTCCTCGTGCTGACGCGGCTCAGAGGGGGCGATCGGTACGCGTTTCTCGCGGCCCTGGAATCATGATCTGCGTCTTTTCCCGGACCTCGCCGTCTGCATGGGTGAACGCTCACCCCCTGCGACGAACATGAAAGGGCCGATCCCATGAACGAAGAACGAAAAGCAGCCGATTTCAGAGGCGAGAGCCGCATTCACGTCGGGTTCACGGTACGCGATCTCGACGCCTCGCTCGCATTCTACGAAACGCTTCTCGGCGCGCCGCCCGTCAAGGTGCGGCCCGGTTACGCGAAGTTCGAACCCGCCGAGCCGTCCGTCAATCTCTCGATTCACACCTCGTCCCGGCTCGCGAACCGGAAGGTCGTTTCCACGGGTACGCACTACGGCGTGCAGGTGAAGTCGACCGAAGCGGTGACCCAGGCGCAGAAACGCTTGCACGAAGCCGGGTACGCGACGAAAGTGGAAGCAGAAGCCACCTGCTGCTATGCCGTGCAGGACAAAGTGTGGGCGAGAGACCCCGACGGCAACGACTGGGAAGTGTTCGTCGTGCTCGATGCCGACGCGCCCGTCATGCGTGACGCGTCCGTCAAGTCCGGCGTATCAGCGGTGACGGGCGATGATGCAAAGCCGGCTGCTGCTGAGTCGCCCTGCTGCGACGATACCTGCTGTTCCGATCTCGAGCGAACCGAGAACGTGAAGGTAAGCGTTTCGACGCAGGATCAATGCTGCTGAACGGGAGTGCGATGAGCGCGCGAAACCGCGAACGGACCGACGAGCTCTGGGACGCGATGCACAGGGACCTGCGCGGGTTCATACGCAGCAAAGTGTCCGAC
>JABDJQ010000351.1 GCA_013002425.1 Gemmatimonadota bacterium | reverse complement strand
ATTCGGAAGCGTCAGCACGGCCGGCCAGCGGTGCACGTCCACGCGGCGCCTCTTCATCGAGCGCCCGATCTTCGACAAAGTGTGCGACCGCCTCGTGGCCGCGTACAAGACCGTGCGCATCGGCGATCCGCTCGCGGCCGACACGCTCATGGGGCCCCTGATCGACGACGGCGCCGTCGACACGATGATGCGCGCGCTCCAGGCGATCAAGGAGCAGGGCGGCGAAGTGATCTACGGCGGAAAGAAACTCGATCGTGCCGGTTCTTACGTCGAACCGACGCTCGTCAAAGCCAGCCCCGACATGCAGATCGTGCAGGACGAAACGTTCGCTCCGATTCTCTATCTGTTCCCGTACGACGATGTCGAAGAAGCCATCGCGCTGCAGAACCGTGTACCGCAGGGGCTCTCGTCCGCGATCTTCACGACGAACCTCGTAAACGCCGAGACGTTCCTTTCGCACCGCGGATCCGACTGCGGCATCGCGAACGTGAACATCGGCACGAGCGGGGCGGAAATCGGCGGCGCTTTCGGCGGCGAAAAAGACACAGGCGGCGGACGCGAAGCGGGTTCGGATTCCTGGAAAGCGTACATGCGGCGCCAGACGAACACGATCAACTGGTCGAAGGACCTGCCGCTCGCGCAGGGAGTCAAGTTCGACATCTGAGCGGCGCCTTGACCTGCGCGGTGACCGGCTTCTCCTCGGCATCGCCCTGTCGTGCTGCGGTATCGAGCTCAGACTGACCAGTTCGCCATTGCCCGGCCCTCCAATGGGGCTCCGCCTGCGGGGAAGCCGATCACCGCGCGCAGGCGGGGCTCCCGGACCTTTCCCTTCTCTTACCGCTGCGGCGAGGCTAAAACTCGCGAAGTAGAAAATCGCGCCTTCTCGTGGCGGGTGGCGCGGCGGACGGGGCGCCCCGCACCGAGCCTGCCGAGGTGCGGGGCTGTCCGCCGTGACAGGACCCGCCACCCACCAGACCACGCGTCTCCTACTTCACGAGATTTCTGCCGAGGAGCTTTCGCATTTCCGGCGATTCGAAACCACCTTCGCTCTGCAGCTGTTCGAAGAAGACGGCGACGTCCTCGACCAGGCCGTTCTCGAGCCACGGCACCACGTCGATATGCGTGCGGGATTTCCCGAGCCGGTACACCTGGTCCGCCACGCGGGCGGGGTCGGTCCACTTGTCGATGGCGATCACGAACGTCGTTCCCTTGAGCGGGTAGCCGTCGGGGTCTTTGATCTTCGCGGCGCCGTCGATGTCGGTTCGCACGAAGAAGCGCCCGCTCTCCGGGAGCACGCCGAGCCATTCGGGCTCGGGCCCGATCAGAAGCGCGACGGACTGCTTCGCGACCCTGGCGAAGAAGTCCTTCTCTTCTCTGCCGCGCGCGCTCGTCGCGCTCGTCGGGACGAAGCCGGGCCAGCGGGCGATGGCCACGTCGAATTTCCCGAGCAGCGGAATCCAGTCGGGGGCGAGATCTTCGATCGCGGCGCCCTCGACACCGATCAGGATGGAGTGGCGCCCCTTCTTCGCCATGCCGTGCGCGCCCTTGAAAGAGGAGGCAACGCCGGCCGAGTCATCGACTTCCGCGTGACGCAGCTTCTCGCTGAGATCGAGCGCGAAACGATTCTTTCCGAAGCGCGGGGCCGGACACCAGTCGATCGCCGCGAAGCGCCAGCGGGCCGGCGCGGTTTCTTTTGCACGCGCGGCTTTCTTCGAGGGAATCCCTTCGAAATCCGCCTGCAGCGATCCGGTCAGGAACATACGCCCCTTGCGGTGCGGCGGGATCAGGGCGTCGTCCCAGTTCGCGACGGTTCCTATCATGTTCTCGGCGGCGGTGCCGACGGCGCGCAACGCGTCATCCTCGATCCAGGCCGGGTCGTCGTCGAACAGATGATAGAAGAGATGATTCCCTTTACTCCAGGTCGTGAAAACGGGCACGCCCTCATTTCGGAACGGCGCATGATCGCTCGACTCCCCCTCCCAGGCGATGCCGGCATCGAGAATGGAATCGAGATCGGAATCGAGATTGCGCGCGAACGAACGCCATACGTCGGGAAGGAACTCGCCCCCGCCGATACCGACACCGCCGTCTCCGTGTCCGACCATGTCGAAGTTGAACATCGCCGCGATGTCTTCGATCGGGCGCGTGGGGTTTTTCGCGAAATACTCCGAGCCGAGCAGGCCCTGCTCCTCGGCGGCGAATCCCATGAACAGCATCGATCGTTTCGGTGGATTCTCGGCGAACCGGCGCGCGAGTTCGAGAACGACCGAGGTCCCGGACGCGTTGTCGTTGGCGCCGTTGTAGATCGTGCCGCTGCCGTCGGTCCCCACGTGGTCCATGTG
>JABDJQ010000346.1 GCA_013002425.1 Gemmatimonadota bacterium | reverse complement strand
CTGGTCCCCCTCATCTTCGAATCGTATGCGCGGGACATCGCGCGCCGCGTTTCATGGCCCGGACACTCGCTACACGGTGAGCGACTTGACGCGATCGAGAAACGATTCGGCAGCGGCGCCGTGTCGGCCGGGATCCGCGGACATGTCGTGATGGCAACGCTTTGATTGCACCGGCGGCGCGAAGCGGCAGCATTCCATATGTAGAACGACGTACCTGAATACGGGAAACTCCACATACGAATCCCCGCGCGGCGAGGGAGGCTTCGCGATCCCGGACTATATTGACTGATGGGGAATCATCGGGAAGCCAGCCGGTTTGCATCGTCGGGCCTGCAACGGGCCGGGTACGTTAAGGTTCCTTGATTCAACCTCTTGACGGTGCGCGAGACGGAGTCTGCGGGGGATCTTGGAGAGGTTCTTCTCCCGATCGGGAAGGAGGAGTGCGATGAGATTCCATCATGCACTCTCGCCTCTGTTCATTCTCCTTGTTCTCCTCGCCGTCTGCGCCGCGATCCTGATGATTCCGACGAAAGCGTTCGCGGTGATCGACAACGCAGACAGTCTGGTTGTCGGAATCGCGGAGAGCTACACGACCCACGGGGATCTCTCGTATAACGCGATCGTCCGGATCGAGGGGACTCTCTACGTCACGCAATACAACGGCAGCGCGGGGACGGGTGAACTGACGCTTCGGGCGCCGGAGATCATCGTCGACGGCACGATCAACGGCACGGGCCGCGGGTTTCGCGGCGAAGGCAACAACCAGGAAGGCCCCGGGATCGGGGGCTATCCGGGCGGCGGCGGCGGCTACGGCGGCGCGGGCGGCAACAGCGGCTTCACTTCGGGCGGACCCGCCTACGGAAGCGCATCGACACGGGAGGTGCAGAAGGGCTCCGGCGGTGGTGACGGCGGCGGCGGACAATACGGTGGCGGCAACGGTGGCGCGGCCATCTCGCTGATCGGGAGTTCGATTACAATCACGACGAACGGAGTCGTGCAGGCGCACGGAACCAACGGCACCCACCCGACTTCTGAATCCGGCGGCGGCAGCGGCGGCGGAATTCTGATCCAGGGGCTCTACGTCAATATGAACGGGGGGCTCAGCGCCATCGGCGGGAACGGGACAAGCGATCCGTTCTTCAGCGGTGGCGGCGGCGCCGGAGGGCGCATCAAGGTCTTCAGCTGCTCGATGAACTGGAGCGGCGTGTACACCGTCGCCGGCGGGGCGCCGGGTGGTACGGGCGGCACGGCCGGCGGAACCGGCACGTTCTCCTCGCAGAATTTCTGGCAGCCAGTGATCACGTCCGTTACGGACATCACAAACGATCAGGGCCGGCAGGTTCGGCTCAGCTGGGACCGGGCGTGCCGGGACGACTCCGGCGCGACGGGTGCGGTTACGCACTACACGATCTGGCGCAGGATCGACGATCCGGCGAAACGCGTGGCGAAACGCGCGGCGAATCCTTCGACGCAGAAAACGCAGATGCGCCTCGCGTACCCCCCCGGCGACTGGGACTTCATAGCGGACGTTCCCGCGCGCGGCGAGGACTACTACAACGTGGTCGCGCCCACGCTCGCGGACTCGAGCGCGGCCGGCATGCACATGTCGACGTTCTTCGTCTCGGGCGTTACGGACGATCCCTTCGTCTACTACGACTCCGATCCCGACTCCGGCTACTCCGTCGACAACCTCGCGCCGGCCGAACCGGCACCGTTCACGGCTCGAGTGATCGACGCGCAGACGCATCTCGAATGGGGCGAATGCCCGGACGCCGATTTCCACGAGTTCCATCTGCACGCGGGAATCGACGAATTCTTCATTCCCGGTCCCGGGAATCTGCTGACGTCGCAGGGCGGAACGCAGTACGTCGACGCGTCGACCGGCGGGTTCTATAAAGTGGCCGCGGTCGACTGGAGCGGCAACATCAGTTCGTACGCGCTGGTGACTCCGGGCGAGACGGTCGACGTCGACACGTCTCCGGTTCGTCCGTTTCTGCTGAGCGCCACGAGTCCGGTACGCAATCGCATCACGATTCGTTTCTCGCTGCCGGATGACGGCCCTGCCCGGTGCGAAGTCTTCGACATCACGGGAAGAGTCGCGACGAGCAGTTCGATCGCGGGTCATCTCGGCGCCGGAACGCAGACGATGCAGATCGATACGAGCAGAAACCTCGCATCGGGCGTCTACTTCGTGCGGCTCACGCAGGGTGAGAACACGAAAGTCGTTCGATCCGTGATGGTTCGTTAGGAAGAGTGACTTCGTCAGGAAGAGTGACTCGGTACGAGGAATTACGAGCGATTGACAAGACCTCGACACCGCGCCGCACGCGCGGTGTGCGACAGCAAGGAGCGCACCCATGAAGACGACCGCATATCTACTACTTCTGTTATTGCTGGGGAGCGTCGTTCTTCTTGTCGGCTGCTCGGCAAATCCCACGGAACCAGCGGAAAATGATCCTCCTGATGTCGAAGAACCGATTGCAACCGCAACGATCGGTGCAGGCGGAGGAACGATCGACGCGGAGGGGATCGTTCTGTCCGTTCCCGCGGGGGCGTTCGATGCTGATGAAACCATCTCGCTCTACCGCTCGAAAGAATCGAAGCCGTTCGGCACGGACCAGATCACGGACGAGTAGCGGGTCGAAGGGCTGCCCGCAGATTGTGCGGAGGGTTTCGAAGTACGCTTCGCCCACACGGGGAATCCGGAAGACTCGTGCCATGTCGCTCTCGGCCAGGACGCGATCGTCGCCGCGACCGGCGACACGATGGTCGCCTACGACCTGCTTTCCAC
>JABDJQ010000573.1 GCA_013002425.1 Gemmatimonadota bacterium | reverse complement strand
GCGCGGATGCGCCGCCCCGAGCGTGTGACTAGCCGGAGACGACCGGATAGTTGCTGTCGGGCGCGTGATAGCGCGTGGTGCAGATCGCACCGTTGCTGAAGCACATGCCGTTTACTCCATACAGCAGCGAGTAGGCGTCGTAGCCTATGCTGTTCAGATACGACACGATCTGACTCGACGTCTGACCGGTGAAGCAGTACACGACGATCTTCTTGTCCGTCGGGAGATACTTCAGCATGTTGTCGGAGTGAAGCGATTCCTTGGGCTGGAAGCGAACCGCCCCGGGAATATGGCCCGCATCGTACTGGGCCGGCGCGAAGTAGTTCACGATGAAGTAGTCGTCACCGTTGTTGTTGATCTCGATGTCTTCGTAGAGCGCGGCGGCGGAGATCTTCTTCCATCCCGCTTCGAGATAGGCCTGGGCTCGATCGAGCAGAATGTCTTCCGCCGTCGTCTTGTCCGTTTCCAGTTCCGGGAACGAATATTCGACGTCGGCGCTGCTCGTCTCCGTGACGAGCCAGTCCGCGTAAGCGTCGCCGACCGCGTTATCCCACTTCTCGAGCGATACCGCCGGGTCGGCCGTCCAGCCGCACATCCCGAACTTCATGTTCTGGGCTTCGTAGCCGAGCATGTTCATCAGCGCGGTGGCGTGGCTTGCCGTCTGGCCGGTGTAACACGTGTTAAGCACCGTAACTCCCGCGGGGATGTTCTCCAGCACGGACTCGAAATTGCTGATCGAAGCATTGACCGCTCCCTCGATGTGGCCGAGCGCGAAGTGATCGGGCGACCGCCAGTCGAGGATGTAATAAGTCACCGCCGATGTTTTGGCGGTCATGTTCGACCACACCGTGGCCGCGGTCACGTTCACAGGCTGGCCCGACGGCGTGGTGTAGTTCGTGAAGTACTCGTTGCCCAGGTCGGCGACTTTGTCGAACGGGTCTGCGGTGCCGGGGGCGACGGGATTGTCGTCGTCGCCACAACCGAAGCCGCCGATCGCGATTCCGACCAGAAGCAGGGCCAACATCCAGTTTGACAGTTTGTGTACCATTTCTCTCATCTCCTTATTAGTCCCACTGAGTTGGAGAACCGTTTGGAACGATCAGATCTATATTTGCGGCCTTCTCTTCGGCGCTCATGGCGTCGAGATCGGCCTGACGCAGGAACACGCCTTCTACGCCGTCCGGACTGTTGTGACAACTCGCCCCGCAGGACTCGCCCTCACCGACTTCGGTCCGGTCGGTCCAGCGCTGAATGTTATGAGGAGCGCTGTACTTCCACGTGGGCTCGGTATCGAAGTTCGCCAGCGTGGCGGCGCCCCAGTCAGCGAACGTACTCGGCGATACCGGGACGTGTCGGAGCGTCACATATTCGTAGGGCCGGATGTCGGGAACGGGGTTCCTGCCGATCTTGAACGTGAGATACGACGGTTCGCCGAGTCCCTCGCCGGCGTGACAGGAGTTGCACGACTTGTAATCCTGGCTGTGACACACCTGGCACTGCAGTTCGCCCCAGTGAACGCTGTGATACGTGTTGGCGTTCGCGGTTCCACCGTGACAGTCTTCACACGCCGGCATCGACGCGACTTCCAGCCGGTGGTCGTACTCGGTTCCGTCTCCGTGCAGTTCGGTCGCACCGTGACAGTCCGTGCACCGTTTGGCGCCGGGAACGAAGTGCACGTCGGCGGCATAGCCTTCGCGCTCCCCTTTATATTCCTCACCCAGCCGGCTCCCGTGACAGGCCGTACAGTTGTTCGTCATGTCGGGCGGAGCGAAGAGATG
Source organism: Gemmatimonadota bacterium (assembly GCA_013002425.1). Classification (GTDB taxonomy): domain Bacteria; phylum Orphanbacterota; class Orphanbacteria; order Orphanbacterales; family Orphanbacteraceae; genus JABDJQ01. Next base: position 1,154 of record JABDJQ010000573.1, on the reverse strand, counting down.
GCTGTTCACGAGCCCCCCGCCCACCGTCGGCGGGCGCGAAACGTGGCAGTCACCGCACGAGGTGTGGCAGCTCGCGCAATCGGCCCCGTAACCCTCCCTGACTGACGCGGGGAGGTCTTCGAAATCGTCCACTCCGTACCGCCTCGCCAGCAGAACGCGTTCGCCGCGAAGCGTTCCGTGCAGGCTCGTCTTCAGATTCGCCACTTCGTCAGCGTGACAGGTGACGCACGCCGCGCCGCCTTCGCTCGGCCGGGGAATGAGACCGGCGTGGGCCGCGGTCATGTCCGAAGCGGTTTCGTCACCATCGTGACACTCCGTGCACGACAACCCGCCGTGGGTCGACGCGAAGAACGCCTCGGCGTCGGATCCGCCCATGAATACCTTTTCCCATGCCTCCACCGGAGGCACCGAGCCGCCTCAGCCTTCTCCCGTGTCGTTGGGTGGTGTATCGGGAACGGCGAGCGCCATCAGCCTCGATTGATCGGTGTGACACTCGACGCAGCCTGCCTTCGGCGGGCCGGGATCGACGACAGCGGTCTTGTTGTCGTCTCCGCATCCGACGAGGGTCCCGAAAACGGCGACGAGCATCAGCGCCGCAAGACGGATTCGCTTCCACACGGCGGCCGCGCCGGTGCGATCGGTTTCGTCATGATGTTCAATGGTAAACATAGAGTTCACGTGCCTCCTCGAATGGCATCTAAATGCATGACACGTGCCAATTCTCAAGCTCCACAAATTCAACGAGTTGTGGAAAACGACAGGAGAGTCGACGTCGACCCGAATGAAACACAACGTTTCTCCGCGTCGAACGGAAATCCGTAACGTGATACCTGGAATGAACTTATCGGCGATACTGGCAGGACCGTACAGGTGAAACGTTTTGTTTTACTTGAAACGGTTCTCGACAAGGAGTTCGCGGGGAACCCCGCTCCGGCGTTTTCCCCATACAGAAAGAGGGGCCTTGCATGTCTGCAAAGCCCCTCCCGTTCCGACTTGATCGAGTGTCAGCGCACGAGCACGACTTTGCGCGTCTCGCTGAAACCCTGCGATTTCATCTTCACGAAATACGTGCCGGACGCGACCCGATCCCCGCGATCGTTCGTTCCGTCCCACTCGACACGACGTTCTCCGGACTCGACGGTCGTTTCGTCGAG
>JABDJQ010000325.1 GCA_013002425.1 Gemmatimonadota bacterium | reverse complement strand
GACTACGTGATCGAAGCCGTCCTGTTCATCGCAAACCATGGCCACCGGTTCCTGTCGGTCTACGATTTCGACCTGTGCAGCGGGACATGGACGCATCAGCAGGACTCCGCCGCGCAGAAGACCTTTTCGCTGGATGCCGCCCTGAGCCAGGACGATGCGGACTCCTCGACACTGACGCTGTCCGCGCGCCAGGCGCTCTACGATCGTTACCTGGAAGAGGCGGCGCGTCTGGCCGAAGATCTCGGCAGCGAACCCGCCGGGGCCCCTTGCACCCTCGATGGCGAGCTCGGCGCGTTGCAGTTCTTCGCACTGCCGTCCGGCGCCACGCGGAAATAGCGCCGATCCCCGGTTTCCTCCTCGATTCACTCCACGCGGAGGCCTCTTTCGCCCGCATTCCGGGGGTTGCACGAACCCCGTCCGCCCTGTAATGTTTGCGACGGAGAGATGCCAGAGCGGTTGAATGGGGCGGTCTCGAAAACCGTTGTCGGGGTGACTCGACCGGGGGTTCGAATCCCCCTCTCTCCGCCACATTTGCAATCGTTTGCAATCGTCGGAGAGATGCGAGAGTGGCTGAATCGGCGTGCCTGGAAAGCACGTGTAGGGGTAACTCTACCGAGGGTTCGAATCCCTCTCTCTCCGCCAGAACACAGTCGATCGTGGGGATGTAGCTCAGATGGGAGAGCGCTGCCTTCGCAAGGCAGAGGCCGGCGGTTCGATCCCGCCCATCTCCACCACTTTTTGCGATAGAGTCGTGCTAGACGGGGAGTTAGCGGTGCCCTGAACCCGCAATCCGCTCCAGCGGGGTTGAATTCCTCCTTTCGGCCCGTCCAATCGAATGCCGGGAACGCCGTGAGGCACTGATGGCCAGGTCCCGCGCGACAGGTTTCTGTGAACCCCGTCAGGACCGGAAGGTAGCAGCGGTAAGCAGCAATTCCTGTGCGCCGCGGGTATGCTTGGTCGGAGTCTCGATAGCGGTCTACGATTCGCGCGGTCGGGACAACGGGAGGTGCACGGCTTTTTCTTTCACCGGTGGGGGGTGCGTGTCGTGAGCTATCTCGTTCTCGCTCGAAAGTGGCGCCCCCAGTCGTTCGCGGATCTCGTCGGGCAGGAACACGTGGCCCGCACTCTCGCGAACGCGATCGACCAGGACCGCGTCGCCCACGCGTATCTTTTCGCGGGGCCGCGCGGCGTCGGCAAGACCACTTCCGCCCGCATTCTTTCCATGTGTCTCAACTGCGAAAAGGGCCCCACGGCGAAACCGTGCGGGAAGTGCGAGGTGTGCGTCGATATCCAGAGCGGCCGCTCGCTCGACGTGATCGAGATCGACGGCGCTTCGAACCGCGGTATCGACGAAATCCGCGACTTGCGCGAGAGCGTTCGCTACATGGCGAGCTCGGGGAAGCGCAAGGTCTACATCATCGACGAAGTGCACATGCTCACGACCGAAGCGTTCAACGCGCTTCTGAAGACGCTCGAAGAACCGCCGGCGCACGTCGTGTTCGTATTCGCGACGACGCGTGCGACGAAAGTGCCCGCGACGATTCTCTCCCGCACGATCCGCTTCGAATTCCGGCGCATCACGACCGAAGACATCGTAAAGCGTCTGCAGACCGTGCTGAACGGCGAGGGGATGAAGGCCGACAGGAAGGCGCTTCATCTCGTCGCGCGAGCCGCGGACGGCGGGATGCGCGACGCGCTCTCATTACTGGAGCAGGTGCGTTCGTACGGCGGCGACAAGCTGGAAGCGGCGCAGGTGGAAGAGGCGCTCGGCCTCGTCGACGAAGAGCTGCTCTTCGCGGTTTCGAACGCGGCGCGCGACGCGGACATTCCGGGCGTGATGGATGCGATTCAGGCGCTCGTCGACAACGGCGGCGACCCTGGCGATTTCCTGCTCGCGCTCGAAGAACACTTCCGGCATCTGCTTGTCGGGCGCGTGTCGAAAGATCCGGGGCGACTGATCGAATCCACGAACGAGACGATCGAGCGATACAAAGAGGAAGCGAAAGCGTTCGACCCGGACGACCTCGTGCGCATGTTGAGCCTGCTCGGCGAGGGGGGGCGCGATCTGCGGAACTCCCCGCGTCCACGGCTCGTGCTCGAAATGCTGCTGCTCCGTCTCGTGCGGATGGAGTCGACGGTTTCGATCGGGAAGCTGCTCCATCAGCTCGAAAGGGCCGGCGCTTCTTCGCCTGCGTCAGCCGGCGCCTCTTCGCCTGCGTCGGCCGGCGCCTCTTCGGACACGAACTTCAGCCCGGAGAAGCCGGGAGCACCGGCCGCTTCGCCGGCGCCGAAAGCCGGGCGCGCGCGTGGCGCGAAAGACGCCGCCGGTCCGGTCGCGAAGCCCGTAAAGAAAACGAAACCGAAGCCAGGGCCCGAAGAGACGGTGAGCGACGCGCCGCAGGCCGAGCGACTGCTCGCCACACCGGCCGAACCGAAGCGCGAGATCGCAACGCCGGTGCCGCAGCCGGAACCCGCGGCGCCCGCGCCGAAAGGCCGCGCGAAGGCGCCTGCAGGGCAGGCGAAGAAGGACGCGATCGACGGCCGCTGGCCCGACTTTCTCGGGCACCTCAGCACAGACAACCCGATGATCGCGTCGCTGCTTCACGGATCGATCGCGCACGAACGGTCGGGTGACATCGTCGAAATCCTGTTCCCGCGCGATCAGATGTTCCAGAAGGACCAGGTGTTCGATCCGGCGAACGTGAGTATTCTCGAAAAGGTGTTCGAGAGTTTCTTCGCACGCAAAGTAAACTTCAAGGGCAAGATCGGCGAGCACGTCGGTGACGCGAATCATCTCCGCAAGGAGAAGCTGAAACAGGACCCCCGCATCGACCGCATTCTCGACATGCTGGAC
>JABDJQ010000311.1 GCA_013002425.1 Gemmatimonadota bacterium | reverse complement strand
GTTGAAGGCCACCCGCACCGGAATCGCCAGGAGCAGCACCATGGCGAAGCCGGCGAAGATCGCTCCGGCGACGAAATAGGGCGGGAAGATCGTGGTATGCCACCCCGGAAGGTTCGCGACCGCGAAGTCGAAACTAACGACCGAGTGCACGGAAAGAACGAGAGGCGTCGCGAGCGCGGCGAGAAGAAGGTACGCGCGCTCGTACACGTGCCACTGGCGATTCGAACCGCGCCAGCCGAGCGAGAACAGGCCGTACGCGAATCGTCGTACTTTGCCCACCGCGCGGTCGCGGATCGTGGCGAGGTCGGGAATGAGTCCCATGTACCAGAAGAGAAGCGAAACGGTGAAGTAGGTGCCGACGGCGAAGACGTCCCAGAGAAGCGGGCTGCGGAACTGCGGCCACGCCATCTGCTGATACGGCAGCGGGAACATCCACCACGCGAACCAGACGCGCCCGACGTGAATGCCGGGGAAGACGAGCGCGCAGATGACCGCGAAGATCGTCATGGCCTCGGCGAACCGGTTGATACTCGTGCGCCACTGCTGCCTGAAGAGGAACAGGATGGCGGAGATGAGCGTGCCGGCGTGGCCGATCCCGACCCAGAACACGAAGTTCACGATCGCGAAGCCCCATCCGACCGGGTTGTTGACGCCCCAGACGCCGACCCCTTCCCAGAACAGATAGCCGATCATCGCGAGGAGCAGCATCGTACCGCTGCCGGCGATCATGAACGAGACCCACCACGCCTTCGTCATGGGCGGCTTCTCGACTACGCTGCAAACGGCATCGGTTACGCTGCCGAAATCGTGGTGCGACTCTACGAGAGGTCGCCCTTTGATCGGGTCGTCCCGATCAACCGTGATGGTGCCCATTCGTCGACTCCGTCAATGCGGGATGAGGGTTCTTGAGCCGCGCGAGAAACACGTTTCTCGGCTGCACGTTGAGTTCCGCGAGCAGGTGATACGCACGCTTGCTCTTGTGCTTCTTCGCGACCGCAGATTTGTCGTCGGTGAGATCGCCGAACGTGATCGCGCGTGTCGGACACGCCTGCGCGCACGCCGGAACGATCTCGCCGTCCCGTATCGGTCGTTTGTGATTCTTAGCGTCGATCTTCACCCGGTTGATGCGCTGCACGCACCAGGTGCACTTCTCCATGACGCCGCGGCTCCGTACGGTCACATTCGGGTTGTAGACCATCTTTTCGATCGGAGATACGGGGTCCTGGTTATTGAAATAGTTAAAACGCCGCACCTTGTACGGGCAGTTGTTCGAACAGTAACGGGTGCCGATGCAGCGGTTGTAGGCCATGTCGTTCAGGCCTTCCTGATTGTGCTGCGTGGCGCCGACCGGGCAGACCTGCTCGCACGGCGCGTTCTCGCACTGCTGGCAGTGGAGCGGCTGATGGATCGCGGTGGGGTTTTCCTTGTCGC
>JABDJQ010000308.1 GCA_013002425.1 Gemmatimonadota bacterium | reverse complement strand
TCTGCACGAACATCTGGGCGCCGAAGCGCGACTCCGCGATCGGAATGCCGGCGATGTGATACTCCTCGTCGCCGCCCTCTTCCTCGACGATGCGTTCCATCTCGAGCGCGACGGCGTGGGCGAGATGCTTGTCTTCGAGAGGAACGAAGATCGCGAGCGCCTGTCCGTCCTCGGACGCGAGCTTGCCGCGCAATATCGGGTTCTTCTTGATCTGCGCGAGCACGCGTTCCGCCGTCGCGCGATCCTCGGGAATGTCGCCCATGAGGGTCTCGACACGGAGCGTGCCGTCGCCTGTCGTGAAGATGTCGTCGACCTCGGTGGGCGCGTAGATGTCGTAGTCGATCACGCCTTCGATCGCGGCGATCTTCTCCGTGATCCGCGCGACGCGGCCGAGCGTTTCGGGCGTGAACACCCCGCTCTCGGCCACGATGCCGAGCACCACCATGTCGTGCAGAGCGAACGTCTCCTTGACGTCATGATTAAAGAGCCGCACCGGTTCGTCGGCCCGGAGCATGTTCTCGGGGTCCGTATCGATATGGATCTTCGGAAGCTGAGATGCGAATAGCATCGTGATCACCAGCGCGCCGGCAATCACGAGCTTCGGATGATTGGATGACAGGTTCACGAGTAAGCGCTTCACGCTCGAATCCTCCCCGCGGGCAGCGCCCGCGTCCTGGCGCGGCGCCCGGAGGGCCACGCTGCGAGACGAATGATCATTGTCTTATGCCCGTATGTAATGCAGCAACAGTGCCAGTTTTCTCCTTACAACTTAATCTATTGTAATAAAACATCTTATAGGTACTTGCCGCACTCCCGGACGCAACAAAACGTTGCACTCCGCGCGATCTGAATGCATCATATATGTTGCGCGTGCAACACATGTGCAACAGAAAGGGATACGTCATGCAACAGCCCCTGGGCAATCTCGAAGTCTGCCTCGCGCAGAAGGCTAACATGGAAGCCATCTTCCACAGCGTCGCCGACGGCATCATTACGGTAGACCCGGAACTCGCCGTAACCAACATGAATATTGCGGTGCAGAAGATGCTCCGCATGAACGAAAGCGAGGGCATCGCGCGGCCGATCGGCGACGTGCTGGCGGGGAGGCTCTGGCCGGTTTCGGATCTGCTGGGCGGGGCGATCGAAACCGGGGAGCCGGCGCGCGATCGCGAAAACGTCGTGACCGACAGCGAGGGGAACGAGCTTCGCGTGCTGCTGAGCGCGAGTCACCTGCTCGATCGCGACGATTCGCCGGCGGGCGGGGTCGTGATCGTGCGCGATATCACCCATGTGCGCGAACTCGAAACACGTCTCGAAGACCGCAGTTCGCTGCACGGCATGGTGGGGCGCGCGCACGCGATGCAGCAGATCTACGAGCTGATCGACCAGGTCGCGCCGACCGACTCGACCGTACTGATCCAGGGCGAAAGCGGTACGGGCAAGGAACTCGTGGCCGACGCCATTCACAGATCGAGCCGGCGCCAGTCGGGACCGTTCATCAAGATCAACTGCTCCGCGCTTTCCGAATCGCTGCTCGAGAGCGAGCTGTTCGGGCACGTGCGCGGCGCGTTCACGGGCGCGCTGCACGACAAGAAGGGGCGCTTCGAACTCGCGAGCGGCGGCACGATTTTTCTCGACGAAGTGGGCGATCTCTCCGAACGCATTCAGGTGAAGCTGCTGCGCGTGCTGCAGGAGCGTGAGATCGAACGGGTGGGCGACGCGCGCACGATCCCGATCGACGTCCGCATTCTCGCCGCCACGAACCGTCCGCTCCGGGGGCTCGTCGACGACGGCGCGTTCCGCGAGGACCTCTTTTTCCGCCTGAACGTGATTCCGATCGAACTGCCGCCGCTGCGCGACCGGCGCGCCGACATCCCCGACCTCGCCGCGCTCTTCCTCGGCACGTTCGCCGAACGCATGCGAAAACCGGTGGAGGCGATTTCGCCCGACGCGATGCGCGCGCTCATGAACCACGCGTGGCCCGGCAACGTGCGCGAGCTGCAGAACGCGATCGAGCACGGCGCCGTCAAGAGCATGGGAAAGCTGCTGCTGCTCGAGGATCTGCCGCCCGAAATCGTGGAAGCGTCGGCGCGGGTCCGGGCGCTCGCGGTCGGGGCCGGTCGCAAATCAGCGGGTGCGGCGGGAGCGACGGGCGGGGCAGGCGAGTCCGTGCGCGATCAGACGAGCGGGCCCGCATCAGGACGGACGGAAGCCCGACGCATTCAGGAAGCGCTGCAATCGGTCGGCGGGAATCGGAGCAGGGCCGCGGCGCTTCTCGGGATCGATCGCAGCACGCTCTGGCGCAGGATGAAGAAGTACGGGATCTAGCCCGCGGACACGGCCCGCGCAACGCGTTCGTCCCGCCGCGCGGCTTACCGCGGGCGATGCGTGTCCCACCACCGTCTCGCGCGTTCCGGCGTCCACGCACTCTCGGTCGGACACGCGTCCAGTGCCTGTGCGAATTCGTCCGC
>JABDJQ010000275.1 GCA_013002425.1 Gemmatimonadota bacterium | reverse complement strand
CGCCGTGTTCGTCGGCATGCGCGCGCTCACCCTCTATGAAGACGCCCCGCGCATCAAGAAGACGGGCGTCGCGATTCTCGGAATCACGGGCTTTCAGTTCCTGCTCGGATTCGCGGCGCTCGCTGCGGTCGGTGTCGAACCTTCGCCCGGCGAGCCCACCTCGTCCGATCTCTGGATGACGACGCTGCACCAGGCGGTCGGCGCAGTGCTGGTGGCTCACGCCGTCATGCTCTACGCGTGGACGAGACGAGCGATCGAACCCGCGGGCGACCGGTGAGCTTCACGGGCAAACGCTCTCTCTCCGGCCTACATGAAGCCGTCGTGGCCGCCGGCATCGTGGCGGCCGCCATTGCGGCCGGCGGCATTCTCTCGCCCGCGTTCGCGGGCGGCTTCAATCTCGGGGCCGGCGAGTTCGGCGTCGGCATCGGGAACACAGTACGCCACACCGGAATCCGGCTGAACGCCGTCGATCAGGATGTCGAACGCGTCAACGGACTCAACTTCACTCTGTGGAGGCCGGGCGAGAACCCGGACCTCTTGGTCGCCGGCGTCGGCGCGGGGATCGTGGGCCCCGACGGCGCGGATCTTCGCGGCATCATGCTCGGAGGTTACGGCGTCAACGCCGAACGCGTGACGGGCGTCGCGCTCGGGCTGCTCGCGGTCGGAATCGACGACATGCGCGGCATCGCGTTCGCACCGATCGGCGCCGGCTTCGGCGGTATGACCGGGCTCGCGGTCGGCGGGCTCTTCGCGGGCGGGGCGGAAATGGACGGCATCACCATCGGCGGGCTCGGCGCGGGCGGCGTCAAGATGCACGGCATTACCGTGGGCGGCCTCGCGATCCTGGCAGACCAGATCCGCGGCGCGGCGCTCACGCTCGGGTACCTGAAAGCGCGGGAGCAGCGCGGCGTCAGCATCGCGCTCTTCAATCGAACGCGCGACCTGCAGGGATTGCAGATCGGCCTCCTGAATCACGCCGGCAACAACCCCGCGCCTTTTCGCTGGCTCCCCCTGCTCAACCTGCACATCGATTGACGCATGAAGATTCCCGCACTTCTCTTCGGCTCCGGTCTTTGCGCCCTCGTTTACCAAACCGTATGGCTTCGTGAGCTTCGCCTCGTCTTCGGCGCGTCGACACCGGCGTCGGCAGCCGTGCTTGCGATCTTCATGGGCGGGCTCGGGTTCGGCGGGCTCCTGCTCGGGAAGCGGGCGGAGCGCGAAGGGAAGCCGCTCGCGTTTTACGGGCGCCTCGAAGTTGCGATCGCGCTGCTGGCCGCGCTCTCGCCGCTGCTTCTGTTCGTCGTGCGTGCCGCGTATTTCAAGCTCGGCGGCGCGCCCGCGCTCGGTGAAACGGGAGCGCAACTCGTGCGGCTCGTGCTCGCCGGTCTCGTGCTCGGACTCCCCACGTTTCTGATGGGCGGCACGCTTCCCGCCGCGACGCGCGCGTACATGACCGAGCGCGATTTCTCCCGCACGCGGCTTGCGACGCTCTACGGCCTGAACACGATCGGCGGCATGGCGGGTGTACTGCTGCCGACGTTCCTGCTCTTCGAAGCGTGGGGCATACGCGGCACGCTCTTCGCGGCGGCCTTCGTAAACGGCGCGATCGCGTTCGTCGCGATCCGGTCCGCGCGGCCCGTGCCGCTGAGCGGGGGCTCGAAAGCGCGCGCGCACGCGAGTGCGGATGCCGGCCACGAGCGGCGCGACGACGACGACCGCGCCGCGGAAAAGAGCGACGTCACCCCCCTTCCACCCCCTTCTCTCGTTCTCGGCGCGCTGGCCGTCACGGGCTTCGCGTTTCTGATGATGGAACTCGTCTGGTACCGCATGCTCGCTCCCCTGCTCGGCGGTTCGACCTACACGTTCGGCCTCATTCTCGCGGTCGTACTTGCGGGGATCGGGGCCGGCGGCGTTCTCTATTCGATCTCGAATCGCAGACCGTCGCTCGCTCTCTTCGGTCTGACGTGCGGACTCGAATCGCTCGCGATCGCGCTCCCGTTCGCGTGGGGGGACGGGCTCGCGATCGAAGTGCTGAAGCTCATGAGCGCGGGCGACGCGGGGAACGCGCTTTCGTTCGGAGGGCGCGTCTGGATCTGGACGGTCGCGACGACGCTGGTCGTGCTTCCCGCGGCGATCGTGACCGGGTTTCAGTTTCCGCTTCTGATCGCGCTGCTGGGGCGCGGGCGCACGAACGTCGGCCGCCACGTGGGACTCGGCTACGCGTGGAACACCGTCGGCGGCATCGCGGGCGCGCTCGCGGGCGGCTTCGGCGCGATCACGATGTTCGGCGCAGTCGGCGTCTGGAAGGGAACCGCGCTTCTGCTGAGCGCGATCGCGGTCGCGGCGCTCGTCGCGAGCGTGCGTCGCAGGGAACGCGAAGGGGTCCGGTCGCTCGCCGGTCTCGCCGCCGCGGCGGTGAGCGTCTTCGCCCTGCTCGTCGCGACCGGCCCGACCGCGGTCTGGCGCCACGCCCCGATCGGCGCGGGACGCGCGAAACTCGAACAGACGGCGCCGAACGACGTCAGGAGCTTCGAGAACCGCGTGCGGCGCGGCATCGTCTGGGAGGCGGAAGGGCGCGAAAGCGGCGTGGCGCTCCAGTCGGGCGTCAGCCTCGCGTTCCTGATCAACGGCAAGAGCGACGGCAGCGCGCGCCTCGACGCACCCACCCAGATCATGTACGGGCTGCTCGGCGGGCTCGTTCATCCGAAGCCGGAGCGCGCGCTCGTGATCGGGCTCGGCACGGGGAGCACGGCCGGCTGGCTCGCGAAAATCCCGTCGATGACGCAGGTCGACGTGGCCGAACTCGAACCGGCGATTCGCGAAGTGGCCGTTCGCTGCGAAGCCGTGAACGAGGCCGCGCTCGCGAACGACAAGGTGAACGTGTTCTGGGGCGACGGCCGCGAGATGATGCTGACCGCGCGCGAGCCGTACGATCTGATCGCGTCGGAGCCGTCGAACCCGTACCGCGCCGGAATCGCGAGCCTCTTCACGAAGGAATTCTACGAATCCGTCCGCGCGTCGCTCGGGGACCGCGGCCTCTTTCTGCAGTGGGTGCAGGCGTACGAAATCGACGAGCAGACCCTCGCCACGATCTACGCGACCTTGAGCGACGTGTTTCCGTACGTCGAAACGTGGCAGACGAAAGTCTCGGATCTGCTGCTCGTCTGTTCGAAGCAGCCGATCGATTACGGCACCGGCGCGATGCGCGCGCGGCTCGCGGACGAGCCGTTTCGCAGCGCGGTCGCGAACAGCTGGGGCGTGCTCGACCTCGAGGGAGTCTTCGCACACTACGTGGCAAACGACCGCTTCCCCGCCTACATGACCGCGCGGCACGACGCCCCGGTCAACACCGACGACCGGCCCGCGGTCGAGTTCGGTTTCGCGCGCACGGTCGGCCGCCAGGGACTCTTCACGATCAACGATCTTCGCGCCGCGGCGCTGGACGAGGGGATGTCGCGGCCGCAGCACATTCTGGGCACTCTCGACGGCACGCGGATCATGGAAGAGTTCGCCACGCAGTTCGCCTGGGAGGAGATCGCGCCCCCCGACCAGCAGGGGATGCCGCGCGACGCGTATCTGAGGGCGCGGGCGCTGCGCGCGTATCTCGAAGGGGAGAAGCGCACCGCGATCGAGGTCTGGCGCCAGCAGAGCGCCGAACCGCAGGGCTACGTGCACGCGCTCATGCTCGCGGATCTCCTCGCGACCGCGGGCGATCCCGCATCGCGGATATGGATCGACAGGATCAAGCCGATCAGCAGGGGGAGCGCCCTTTTGCTGCTCTCGAAACTGGCGTGGGCGGAGAAGAAACCGGACGAGGCCGTGCGCCTGCTTGCGGAATCGCTGATGCTCTATCGAACCGATCCGTGGCCGTGGACGTTTCTCATGAAAGATGCGCTCGTGTTCGCACAGCGTATCGCCGCGGCGTACGCGCCCGGTGCGCAGCAGATCTACGACGCGCTTCGCGTGCCGTTCGCGGTCGAACTGCTGGAGGATCTGCGCCGGACAGCGCTCGTGAACGTCGGCCCGGCCGTTTCGCCCGACCTCGGGGCCGAGGCGATCGCCGTATGGGAGCCGCACGTTCCGTGGGAGAAAGCTTTTCTTTCGCTGCGCTCCGAGCGGTATGATTTCGTGAAACATCCGTTCGCCACGCGCGCGCGGCTCGATCTCGAGGAATTCGAGCGACTGGAAAGGGCGCGCTGACCCTCTCGCAGGCAGACGGCAACAGGCATGGCCCGGTATAATGAAGCGGGTGACGAGCGCGACAGGCGGGAAACGATGAAACGAACCGAAAACAAGAAACGGGTGATCCTCACGATCGCCGGATCCGACTCGGGCGGCGGCGCGGGAATCCAGGCCGACCTCAAGGTGTTCGCGGCGCTCGGCACGTTCGGCGCGTCCGCGATCACGGCGCTCACCGCGCAGAATACGAAGGGCGTGCGTTCGATCCAGAACGCCACGATGAAGTCGCTGCGCGATCAGATCGAAGCGGTTCTCGAAGACATGAACGTCGCCGCGATCAAGACGGGCATGATCCCGGGACCGGGCCACGTGAAGGCGGTGGCCGCCGCGCTGGCCGGCACGAAGGCGCCCCTCGTTGTCGACCCCGTGCTCGTCGCCACGACCGGGGCCGAGCTCGCCGGGCAGAAAACGGTGGACGCGATGGCGAAGCATCTCTTTCCGATCGCGCGCGTCATCACGCCGAACCTGATGGAGGCGGGCGCAATTCTGGGACGCACGGTCGAGAGTGTGGAAGAACAGACCGCGGCCGCGCGCGACCTGGCGGGGCGCGACCTCGCGGCACGACATCCGGCTTCGGACGGGCACGCATGGGCGGTCGTGACCGGCGGCGATCGAAGCGGCCGGCGCGCGACCGACGTGCTCGCCTCGAGCGAAGGCGACGTGCGTCTGTTCCGGTCGCGCCGCATTCCGGGCGGCAACTCGCACGGCAGCGGCTGCATGTTCGCTTCGGCGATCGCGGCGCATCTGGCGCTCGGGCGCGACGTGCCTGAAGCCGTGCACCGCGCGAAACGCTTCGTCGCGAACGCGCTCGCTCACGCCGTTCGCCCCGGCAAGGGCCACGGCTCGCCCGACCCGTTCGGGGGACGCGAATGATGCGGCGCGACAAGAACAAGTTGCGGGATCGCGCGCGCACACTGCGCACAGCGCTCACATCATTCGCCGTCATCACGGCCGCGGCGCTGTTCTCGTGCGGCGGCGGCCCGAAAGAGCCGAACCTCGTCATCATTACGATCGATACGCTGCGCGCGAATCATCTCGGCTGCTACGGATACTTTCGCGACACGTCGCCCGACCTCGACGCGCTCGCGGAAGAGTCCGTGTTCTTCGAACGCTGTCTCGTGCCGATGGCGACGACGCTCCCCTCCCACACGTCACTCTTTACGGCGACCTACCCGATCGAGCACGGCATCCTCGCGAACATCAAGCGGGGCGGCTACGGCTTCGTCCCTTCGCCCCACCTGCGTTCGTATGCCGAGATCGCGAAGAGCGCCGGCTACGAAACCGCCGCGTTCGTTTCCGCCGCACCGCTGAACGACAAGACCGGCATCAACGCGGGGTTCGACACGTATGATACGCCGCCGAAACTCGAGCGCCGCGCCGAAGTCACGAACGAGAAAGTGTTCGCGTGGCTCGAAGAGAAGCCGAAGGCGCCCTACATGCTCTGGGTGCACTACTACGATCCGCACTTCCCGTACGAACCGCTCGCTCCGTACGACGATCGCTTTTTCGAAGACGAGGCGCTGCTCGAATACATGAACACGCGCGGCTTCGCGAAAAAGCTGCAGCTCCCGAACTCGGGCTTTCTCGCGATGTCGAAGTATGTCAATAACTACGACGGCGAGATTCTGTATACGAACGACCGCATCGCGGAGCTTCTCGAGAAGCTGGAGAAGCGCGGTGACTGGAAGAATACGATCGTGGTCGTGACGTCGGATCACGGCGAGGGTGTCGGTCAGCACGCGCGCACGGGCCACAGCTACACGTGGGAGGAGCAGCTGCACGCGCCGCTCTTCATGAAGATTCCGGGGCAGGCGCCGCGGCGCATTGCCGAGCCGCTTTCGCTCGTCGACGCGCTCCCCACGCTGCTCGCGCTCGCGCCCGACCTGCCGCGCGGCACGTTTCTCGATCAGGCAACGGGTGTCAACACCGCGCACGACGACTATCGCACCGACGGCATCGTGGCCCAGGACTGCAAGATCCAGCGCCGTGATCCCGACCCCGCGAACTACACGCTTTCGACGAATCGATGGAAGTTCTTCTATGTGCCCGAGGCGAACGATCGTCTATACGACATCGTGACGGATCCGTACGAATTGCGGGACGTGGCTGCGGAGAATCCGGATACGCTTGCGGTGCTGAAGGATCGGCTGCTGACGAAGCTCGCGGAGCAGCAGGCGCGCGGTGCGGAGCTCAAGCCCGAAGACGGCGACACTCTGCGGTTCGACCCGAAACTGCGCGCGGAACTCGAAGCGCTGGGGTATACGAACTAGCTTCGCATCAGTCCACGTACCCGAGCGCCTCTAATCGCTTCTTCGTCTCCTCATCCATGCTCTCGCCGAACGGTCCGTCGACATAGCCGCCTGACGCGTCGAGATACGCGCGCAATCTGAGCACTTCGGGATGATTCTTGTTGTAGAGATTCTCGAGTTCGCCCGGATCTTCTGCGATGTGGTAGAGCTCGGAGAGGTCGGGACGGCGCGGGCGATAGATGAACTTCCAGTTATCGTCGACCGCGCAGTAGAGCAGGTCGTCGTTCGGGCGGCGCGCCACCATGTTCGCGTTCGTGTCGTACATGTT
>JABDJQ010000260.1 GCA_013002425.1 Gemmatimonadota bacterium | reverse complement strand
ATCCAGCAACTGCACGATATGGAGTCCGAACGCGGACTTCACGACGTCGCTCACACCGCCCGGCTCCTCGATCGCGTAGGCGGCCGCCTCGAAGTCCGGATCCATGTCTCCACGGCCGAAGAATCCGAGGTCGCCGCCCTGCGCGGCGGAGGGGCCTTCGGAATGCTCGCGCGCGAGCGTTTCGAAATCCTCGCCCGATTCGACACGGGCCTTCAGTTCGTTCAGAGCCGCGACACCGAGCGACTCGCCTGACGCCGACGCTTCCGGTTCCAGGAAGATCTGCGCCAGCGAGAAACGCTCGGGGAGAACGGGCAGGTTCTCGCGGTTCTTTTCGTAAAACGCGCGCACTTCCCCCTCGCTGACTTCCACGGAGGGCCGGATATCGCGCTCGACGAGCATCCGGATCGTGAGGCTCTTTTTGACTTCCTTCCGGTATCGCTTGCGCAATGTGTCGAGGGTCAGCTGTTCGGATTCGAGGGCGGCAAGAAACGATTCTTCCGTCGAAAACTGGGACCGCATTCCTTCGAGTGACGACTCGAGAGCCGCCTCGATGTCTTCCTCGGCAGGCGCGAGCCCTTCGGACTCCGCCTTCGCCAGCAGAAGACGATCCGCGATCATGCGTTCGAGCCCGATCTGCTGCAGCATGTCGGTACTCGTCGACTGCAGGTTCTTGTCGAACCGGAGTACCTCGACCTCGGCCGCGAGTTCGCTGGCCAGAATCGGTTCCTCGTCGACGATCGCCACGATCCGATCGACAGGCTCCTGCGCCTGGAGTGCGGTCGTGCAGAGGAGAATCGCCGCGACGGCGGATGCGGAAAAGCGCATCAGGAAACGCCCACTTCCTCGTCCTCGCCCTCGGACAGCAGGTTCAGCACTTCGGGGAAGATCTGCACGCCGATCTCGGCGCGTTTCGTCTCGAGGAATTCGTCGATCGCCTCTTCACGCATCACGGTCATGAGCTGCGCTTCGATCGTCGGACGGGCCTCCTCGAAGGACATCGGATGCGGCGGAATCTTCTCGAGAAGCTTCACGACGAAGAAACCCGTAGCCTCCGTCGCCAGCACCGGCGAGATCGTTCCCGGCTCGCCCTGGTCGAACAAATACGTTGCCAGTTCGGGGGCGTTCAATCCCGTTCGAGTGACGGGCCCGATCAGTCCGCCCTTTTCCTTGAGCGGGCCGGTGTTGTACTTGCGCGCCAGGGACTCGAGCTCGACGCCGGAGGCGGCCTCTGCGTGAATTCGTTTCGCCAGCGCGGCGTCGGCGACATTGACGTAAATGAATGTCACCGATTCGTCCATCGTGAGTTCGTCGCCCTGCTCTTCGAAGATCTCGCGGGCGTCGGCTTCGTCGATTTCGAGGTCCTTCGTAATGTCTTCATAGAGGCGGGTCAGCAGTTCCTGTTCGAACTTTTTCTGAATCTCGCGGGCAACCTGATCGTTCTTGTCGAGTCCCATTTCGCGCGCGATCCTGATGTTGTTCGCGGTCAGGATTTCCATCTCGGTGGTGCGGCGGATCAGATCTCCTCTGTTCGACTGGAAGGCCTGGCCGATTCCCTTCTCCGGGGAGTAGTGAGCCATGAAATCGCCCACGGTCCACTGCCCCTCGTCGTATGTGGTCACGACGGCCGCGCGGAACTCGTCGGTCACCTCGCTCTCCCACGAACGATCCGGGAATCCGCGCTCGGGAAGCATCGCGTTCAGCTGCGTGATCACTTCGTCGTCGTGCACGATCTTGCGCACTTCGATCTGCTCCACGTTGTGCCCCTGCCATCTCTGATTGCGACGCTGGTTCCGGAGCTCCGCGGCGCATACCGGGCGCTGATCTTCGAAATCGTCCATGCTCGGTTCCTGACGGAAGACGCACTGTACGATGTGGTAGCCCTTGTTGCTCTGAATGATGGGAGACAGTTCGTCCACGTCGAGGCCGACCGCCGCCTGCTTCACGGGTCCCTCGACGTTCGATTCGAGCACGAAGCCGAGATCGCCGCCGAGACGCGCGGTCCCCTCATCCATCGAACGGGCGCGGGCGAGCTCGGCGAAATCGCCGCCCTCGCTGAGAGCCGCCCGGATCTCGAGCGCCTCTTCGGGCGTGGCGACCAGAATGTGCCTCGCCCGGATCTTGGCGCGTGATTTCTTGTAATGCGCCTCGACTTCCGGAAGCGTCACTTCGAGATCCTTGTCGGCGATCTCCTTATAGAGCGCGCGGAGCATCCGCTCCTGTTCCCACGCCTCGCGCTTGGCGATCAGATCCGGGTCTTTGTCGTATCCGCGCGCGATCGCCTCCTGCACCATGATGTTCTTGTTGATCACGGTCTGGAGAAATCGCTCCTTGTCCTCGTAGGTCAGGAGAGGGGGACGACTGAAAATCGTGATACCCGTGTAGGCGATATTGAAATCACCGAGAGTGATTTCGTCGTTTCCGACTTTGGCCACCACGTGATCGTTGCTCTTGCCGCAGCCGAAGGCCGCCAGCAACGTGAGAAGAAGAACTGCGGCCAGGGGCCGGCGTGTCGATCGCATCTCTGAAAACTCCTTATTCGGTGCACACGGAAGAGCGGCCGGCGGGCGGGTTCTATCGCCTCGACTGCGGCCGAAATCAACGTTTAAAACTAACAAGAGCTCTGGAAAGCCACCAAGACTTTTCTGGCGGTGTCGATCGGCCCGGCGCCGTCGTTCAAGAGAACATCCAGGTTGAGGCCGTCGGCCGCTTCGAACGAGATATCGCCGTCCACGGCCTCCATGAGCCCTTTCCAGACCTCTTCGGGGGGCGCGGTGCGCGCCGCGGTCCGCACCCGGACCCGCCGCGGCTCGAGCCGTACACTCTCCGCTTCGGCTTCCTCCCCCAGTATCTTCAACTCGCGAAGCGCAAAAAGGTTTTCCCCGGCCTCTTCGAGCCGCCCGAAGCGGTCCGTCACCTCGTCGCGAATCGCCCGGACCTCCCCGGCGCTCTTCGTCTCGGCGAGGCGGCGGTAAATCGCCACTTTGAGCTGCTTGTCGCCGATATATTCATCGGAAAGATACGAATCGAGATGGGCTTCGATCCTCGTCTCGACCCGCTCTTCGACCTTCTCCCCGCGCAGCTCGCGCACGGCCTCTTCCAGCAGCTTGCAGTACATTTCGAATCCTACGCTCGCGACGAAGCCGTGCTGCTGGGAGCCGAGGAGGTTGCCGGCGCCGCGGATTTCGAGATCCTTGCGGGCGATCCGGATTCCGGAGCCGAGTTCGGTGAAATCGGTCAGCGCCTCCAGGCGCTTGCGGGAATCCTCGGTGAGTATTTTGCCTCGATCGACGATCAGGTACGTGTAGGCGCGATGGCGCGAGCGTCCGACGCGGCCGCGGAGCTGATAGAGCTGGGCCAGCCCCATGTGATCCGCCTGATTCACGATCAACGTGTTGACCGACGGGATATCGAGCCCGGACTCGACGATCATCGTCGAAACGAGCACGTCGATCCGGCGCTCCACGAAATCGAGCATGATTTTCTCGAGCAGAGTGCCCGTCATCTGCCCGTGCGCGACACCGATCCGCGCCTCAGGAATCATCTGCGCGATCTTGAGCGCCATCGCGTCGATCGACTCCACTTTGTTATGGACGAAGAACACCTGCCCGCCGCGATCCATTTCCCGCAGAATGGCGGCCGTAATGACTTCGTTGTCGAAGTCGATCACCTCCGTGGCGATCGGCAGCCGGTTCTTGGGGGGCGTGCTGATCATCGACATGTCGCGCGCGCCGGCAATCGAAAGATGCAGCGTGCGCGGAATCGGGGTCGCGGTCAGCGTCAGCACGTCGACCGTCATCTTCAGCTTCTTCAGCTTCTCTTTCTGCGCCACGCCGAAGCGCTGTTCTTCGTCGATCACGAGAAGGCCGAGTTCCTTGAACTTGACGTCCTTCGACAGAATGCGATGCGTGCCGATCAGCACGTCGACACACCCGAACGAGAGATCTTCCAGGATCTGTTTCACCTCGGGACGGCTGCGAAAGCGCGAGAGAACTTCGACGCGGACCGGAAAGCCGCGAAACCGGTCGCTGAACGTCTGGTAGTGCTGCTGGGCCAGAAGCGTGGTCGGCACGAGAACCGCGACCTGCTTCCCCTCCATCACGGCCTTGAACGCGCCGCGAACGGCCACTTCGGTCTTGCCGAAACCCACATCCCCGCAGACCAGACGGTCCATCGGGCGGGGCGACTCCATGTCCTTCTTGACGGCCCGGATCGCTTCGAGCTGGTGCTCGGTCTCGTCGTGCAGAAACGCCTCTTCGAGTTCGCGCTGCCACTCCGTGTCCGGAGAATACTGAATGCCGGGACGAGACTTCCGCGCTGCGTAGATGCGAAGAAGCTCCGCGGCCATATCCTTGACGGCTTTCTTCGCCTTCGCTTTCGTCTTGCCCCATGTCGTCCCCCCGATCTTGTCGATCGGCGGTTTCTTCCCTTCGCTCCCGCTGTATTTCTGGAGCAGGTCCATCTGGTCGTTCGGGACGTAGAGCCTGTCGCTCGACGAATACGAAAGGACGACGCAATCTTTGGCCACGCCTTCGACCTCGATCCGCTGCACTTCGACGAACTGCCCGATCCCGTGGCGCACGTGCACGACGTAGTCGCCGGGACGGAGCGTCAGATAGCTCTCGATCGCGGTGCCGCGCGGCCGCTGCACTTCCCCCCGGCGACGCTGCATCCGACTGAAGACTTCGTGCTCGGCGAAGACAGCAATGCGCTCGTCGGGAAGCGCGAACCCGCGGCGCAGACGTCCGAGCCCCACCGCCACGCGGTCGAGATACGGATCGAGAATCTCGGTCATGCGCTCCAGCTGGCCTTCGTTGTCGCAGAGGAAGAAGATGCGGTACTGCTTCGCGAGAAGCGCGTCGATCTCCTTGTTCAGCAGTTCGAGGTTTCCGAGTACGGGCGCGGGGAGCGAGGTGCGGATCGGAACCACGTTCTCGCTCGCGTCTTTCAGGACGCGCGAAACGGGGATCGCGCGCTTCTCGCGGAGCGCCGTCTCCCACACGCGCGCGTCGAGAAACGAGCGTTCGGGGTCGGGGAGCTGTTCGCCGCTTTCGGCTTCGGCATGAAACGCCTCGGCTTCCTCCCAGAACTCGAGCGCGCTCTGCAGAATGTCGCGCTCTTCCAGCGCGATCACGACGCAGTCGTCCGGCAGGTAGTCGAACAGCGTTTCCGCCCGGGGGAAATACGTCCCCATGTAGCGTTCCATGCCTTCGAAATGCGTGCCGCGCGTGATCGAGTCCGCGACATCGCCTGCGAGCGGGAGGTCCTGCACGGAAGCCACGACTTCGTCTGTCAGCGGGATCTCCTTCTGCGGCAGGATCGAGACGGAGTGCAGTTTGCCCGTCGAACGCTGCGTCTCGGGATCGAACTCGCGGATGGAGTCGACTTCGTCGCCGAAGAACTCGATGCGGACGGGAAGTGCGCGCTCACCCGCGTAGAGATCGACGATGCCGCCGCGGCGCGCGAAAAGGGCGGGCGAATCGGCCACGGGTTCGCGCTCGAAGCCGAGATGCACGAGGCGCTCGCAGAATTCCTCGAGATCAAAAGTATCCCCCGTGCGAATCGTCTGCACGGACTCGAGAAACACGCGGCGGGGCGTCATTCTGTGCGCGAGAGCGCGCGGCGTCGCGATCACGACCCCGGGCTCCGACTGCGTCAGGTGATGCATCGCGCGCACGCGCGCGGCCGTGATGTCTTCGGCGGGAGAGTGGTTCTCGTACGGAAGCAGTTCCCAGGACGGGAAGAGGTGCACGAAGCCTTCGCCGATCATGCCTTCGATTTCATCCGCGAAGTATTCGGCTTCATCGGGGCGCGCGGTGATCAGAAGCACCGATCGCCCGCTCTGTTCGGCGAGATCCGCGACCAGAAACGACAGCACGGACGCGGCCGCGCCTTCGATTCGCTTGCGGCCGGGGCCGAGGCCGTTCCCCGCGGCTTCCTGAACCAGGCGGAACGACTGCGTTCCCCGCAGCGCTTTTCTTACGTCGTCGAGCAATTCTAGCTCTCTTGCGGAACGGCTTGGCGGGAACTCTGCGAAAGAAACAGTTCGAAGAGCGCGAGCGCGAGAACGAGAACGATCAGTTCCCACCAGAGTTCGCGCCCGAAGCGCGTGCCGAGCACGGAGCGGTCGATACGCTCGCGCGGCGTCACGACGACCACGCCTTCGACGGGAAGCGCCCGGGCGAGCTCGTCGGGATCCATCGGCGTGAGATCCGACTCGCGCGTGTCGAGATTGACCGCGAACCATTCACTGCGGCCCGGGCCGCGCAGTTCGTAGAAACCGGGCTCCCGCGTGCCGGCGAACGAAAGCGCGATCCGCTCTCCTTCCGCCGCCGGCTGCACGGTGAATTCCTGACCGGACGGATCGACGACCGTAAAGCTCTCGCCGAGAGAGACGCCGTCGAGCGATCGACGGAACGGACGATTCACCAGAACCGAAGTGCGCGTGAGCGCACCGCCCCGGTCGTGATAGCGAACGAGTTCATGGAGCAGCGGGAGAAACACGGGCTGCGTCGGGAAGTCTCCCCAGGACAGATCGAAACCTCCGGCGAAAAGCATGACGCGTCCTGCCCCCTTCTCCGACTCGAGCAGAAACGGACGGCCGTCACCCGTCTTCGCGAGCGGGCGGCTTTCCTCGCCCGGCTTCACGTCGAGATAGCGCGAGAGCGCGACCTCGCGCAGCGCCCTGTCGATTCCCTTCGGAAAGAGCGCCCAGACGGTGTGAAGCGGGTCGAACCACTCGATGCCGACAGGGCTCCTGCGATGTTCGACGATCGACTCGGAAAGCGTAACGCCGGACATGAGCGCCGGCAGCAGAACCTGGTTGTAAGCGCCGAAGTCAGTCGCGTCGCCCGGCACGATCAGAACGCCCCCGCCCGCAGCCACGTACTCTTCCAGCAGCGCGGCCGCGCCTTCCGAGAGCGTACGCACCCCGAGGAGGATCACCGACGCGTAGCGGTTGAGGTCGCGTCCGGCCAGATCACGCGGGGCGGCGTTCTCGAGCCGCACGGGGCTCTCTTCGCCTGCCGGCAGCAGCGCTTTCTGCAGATAGCCGTAGGATTCGTCGATGCCGTCGGTCACGACGAGAACGGGAAGGCGCTCCTGCTCCGCAAGTGTGAAATAGAAAACGTCGTCGGCCGGCAGATCGTCCTCTTCGATGCGGATCTCGCCGAGCACGACACCGCCTTTCGGCGCCTGCATGGAAAAGATGGTCGTCTGCGCCGATCCCGCGTCGATCGCCAGGGAAGCATTGGCGAGTCGTTCTTCACCGGCCCAGAGGGAAGCGAGAACGTCGCGTTTCTCGCCGGAGTAGTTCGCCACTTCGACCTGGATCTTCACGTTGCCGTCGAGCCGCCGCGACTCGTAGAGCTCCGCCTTCGTGACCGCGAGGTTCGGCCTGTCGGTTTCGCCGACCGGCACGAGGAAGACGCGGACGGCCGGATCCATGAACGCCTCCCACTCTCCCTCTTCGATCGCAGAAGAGACCCGCTGCATGTCCGAAATCCAGTAGATCTCGCGATTCGCGTTGCGCGAGCCGGCAAGCGTGCGATACGCCTCCCGGAACGACCGCGTCATGTCGCCGCCCTGCCAGCTCTGGGGCGCTTTCTGAATCTCGGTTTCGAGCAGGCGCAGATTGTGTGTGGCTGTTTCGAACCGCGATTCCGGCGCGTCTCCCCCGAAGACGAGAAAGGCCTCATCGCCTTCGTCGAGCAGTGCGGCGACTTCGCGCCCGCGCCCTTTCGCCTTCGCGAGCAGAGGCTCGCCGCCTTCGTCGAACGACATGCTGTAGCTGGCGTCGAGAACGACGCAGGCGGAACTCCGCACCGTGCCGCCGAGGCCGCGCGCGAGCGGACCCTGAAGCGCCGGACGCGCGAACGCGATGGCGAGCAGCGCCAGCATCAGGATTCGGAGCAGCAGCAGCAGGATTTCGCGCACGCGCAGGCGGCGCGACTGGCGGATCTGCAGG
>JABDJQ010000250.1 GCA_013002425.1 Gemmatimonadota bacterium | reverse complement strand
CCTCCTTGCTCCGCGCCTGATCGCAAGGCTACAATGCGGCGACCGACCTGATGGGAGCGTAACAGTTTGTCGAACTCGATTCTGAACATCCGAAACGGCGCGATGGCCGTGATCGCACTCGCGCTGCTCGTGTACGCGAACAGCCTCGGAGGCGGTTTCGTCTGGGCCGATCACACGGTGATCGGTGAAGGGCGCGCCATTCTCGGCTCGCCCGCGGACTGGGCGCGCGCGTTCACGCAGCCGCTCTGGGATTTCACCGGCTCGGACTCTCCCGGCGGCTACTTCCGCCCGATCGCGGCGGCCAGCTACACGATCGACCACGCGATCTGGGGAGAGAACCCGTTCGGCTATCATCTGACGAACGTCCTGCTTCACGCCTTCATCTCTCTGTTCGTGTTTCTGACGCTTGCCCGCGCGCTCCCTTCCCTTTCGGTCGCGCTGATCGCGGCGCTCCTCTTCGCGGCACATCCCGTGCACACGGAGGCGGTCGCCTGGATTTCGGGACGCACCGGTCTGCTGGCCGCGCTCGGCATCAGCGCCTCTCTCTTCTTCTTCTTAGAATCGGAACGAAGGCCCGGTTTCTTTGGGATCAGTCTGCTTTTCTTTGCGTTCGGACTGGGCGCGAAGGAGAGCGCCGTCCTTACCCCGATTCTGCTGTTTCTCGTCGTCCGGGCGAAAAACGGACGGATCTCGCTCGTTCCTTACAGGCGTCTCGTCCCGTATGCGGTGCTGACGGTCGTCTATATTTTTTATCGTCAGTGGGCTCTCGGCGGAATCGGCACGGGAAGCGCGGTCGCGATCCCGCCTGCCACGCTGGTTCCGACCATGCTGCGCGTGCTCGGCGGTTACCTGCGGCTTCTGCTTCTCCCGATCGGACTTCACACGAACGACGCGGTCTATCTGTCGCAATCCGTGTTCGACCCGCGCGCGTTCTTCAGCCTCGCGGCGATCGCGGGGTTCGTATGGTCCGCGCTCAAATACGGCGGCGAACGCCGCACGGTCTTGCTCGGCCTGCTCTGGACAGCAACGGCCCTGCTGCCGTTTCTGAACCTCGTTCCGCTGCTTCACTTCCGCGCGGAGCGCCTGCTCTATCTGCCGTCGATCGGATTCGTGATCGTTCTTGCGGCCGCCCTCGAGCGGTGGATCCCGCATCTTCCCGCAGGCAGCGCGAAGTTCGGGCGGGTCCCCTCTTCGGTGCTCGCCGGGGGCGCCCTGGCTCTGGTTCTCGGAGGAATGACGATCGCGCGCAATCCGGTCTGGAAGGACGACCGCACGCTGTTCGAAGACACGATACGAAAGAGCCCGTACGCGCCCGAGGCGCGCTACATGCTCGGCTACGACGCGTACGAGAAGGGGAACTACTCCGAAGCGGCGCAGCACTTCACCGAGAGCCTGCGCATCGACCCGAACGCGATCGCGTTCCTTCCGACGCCGTGGGCGCTCGCGAACCTGGGATACTCGTTTCAGAAGCTCGGCGATTCCGCTTCGGCGGTGCGCGCGTTTCAACGCGCGATTCAGATATTCCCGGGTATGGAACGCGCCGAGTTCGGTCTTGCGCTCGCCCTGCAGAACCTCGGCGAATCCGATCAGGCGATCGCGATCTACCGCTCCGTTCTGACGCGTATCCCCCGGCACGAGGACGCGCACTACAATCTCGGGATCGTTTATGAATCAATGGATTCGCTGGCGCGAGCCGAGGAATCCTATCGCAACGTGCTTGACATCAACCCGTCACGGAAAGAGGCGCACACGAACCTCGGTTCCGTACTGGCGCAGATGGGGCGGGGCGAGGAAGCTCTCGCGTCGTATCACGCGGCGCTTCATCAGGATGCCATGGATCCGAAGGTTCATTTCAACGTGGGGCTTCTCTACGCGCGAAACGGCCAGTCGGCGCCGGCGATCGAGGCGCTGACCGAGGCTCTCGCTCTCGACTCTACGTATTCCGACGCGCGGGAGCTTCTCGAGTTTCTGCAGAGTCAGGCAGACGAGCGGTAACGACCACGACGAGCATTTCGAGCGCCGCGTCTTTTGCCCGAAATCGCCGGGCCATCTTCGGTCCCGCGGAAGCGGCGTAGGATTGCGGTACGCTCTCGGACGCCGCCACGCCGATATCGACCCATCCGTTCTCGCGAAGCGCCTTCACGTAGTCGCCCGGGCGGCGGCGGTTCGGCGAGCCGGAAAACTTCCACAGATCGTAGTACCAGTCCGGATAGCGATAGATGTTGAGCGGATCGACGTCCCGGATCCAGCGCGTGTGCGTTTTGAGATCGATCTCGGCGATAAAGCGGGCGCCGGGAGCGCAGGCCGCCGTGACGCCCCGGATCGTGCGGGCAATATCGTCGAAATGCTCGAAGGCCGCCTGGCTCACGACACGACTGAAGCCGCTCCCGGCCAGGCCGGCAAGGTCGAAACGGGAGTCGATCAGGTAGCGCATGGTCGCACTTTCGGCGACGGCCGGCGCGACCGCGGGCTCGGGGCGCGGCCTTGCCGCGGGCTCGGGGCGCGCCCCTCCCGCCACGAAACGCTCCCAGGCGGCGCGGGCGCGCTGCTGCCCGTCCCCCGCGAGTTCCCGGAGCACGGCATCGTAGAACGGAGCCGGAGCGTCCTCGGCGAGGGGGTGGGCGTCCACGGCTGTGTAGGAACGGGCGCCGCGGGCGATCAGCATGAGCCCGGTCCCGAGATTGTCGCCCGGCCCGAGTTCGAGAATCGACGCCCCTTCCCAGTCGTGCCGGCCGCCGAACCCCGCTCGCC
>JABDJQ010000246.1 GCA_013002425.1 Gemmatimonadota bacterium | reverse complement strand
GTCTGTTCGGGCGCGGGCGCGACAGGCGCGGGTGTCGCCGGCTGCGGCGCCGGCGCGCACTTCTCCGTAGCCTCGCGGTACGCCTTCATCTCGGTGGCCGTGAAGTCGGACTTGGCGACCACGATGGGATACTCGGTCTCGTACATCTTGCAGAAGGCCTTGACGGCGTTCCTCTTCTTGTCGCGACGCGCTTCGCAACGCGCCTTCAACAGATAGGCGGTGGCGAGTTCTTCGAGCGACAGATTGCCGTCGTCGATCGCTTTGTTCAGCTTGTCGAGTGACTCTTCATAGTTCCCGGCGTAGAATTGAAGGCGTCCGAAGTGGAGTGTTTCATTGGGACTGGCCGCATCGGCTCCGGGAAGCGCCCATGTGACATGATGGGTCAGAAATGCGATCAGCAGAAGCCAGGTCAATCGTTTCATGATGCACCGTTGTTTTAGGGAACGCGCCCGCCGTGTACCTTTTCGCTCATTCGGAGAATCGGCCGCGGCGCGAAATGGATGAGGCTTTTGAAGGCGGGCCGGGGAGCTCGTGAGAGAACGGGCGATACCGAGAGGGACAACAGCATGCAATCGGGCAAAATCAGAAAACTCCGCAGAGAATATGCCGAAACCACGTTGTCGCGCGCTTCGGCAGGCGACGACCCGATCGCGCTGTTCGAACGGTGGTTCGACGACGCGGTCCGTGCCGAACTGCGGGAGCCGAACGCGATGACGCTCGCCAGCGCGGGCGCCGACGGAAATCCGAACGCGCGCATCGTGCTGCTGAAAGATTTCGGCGAACCGGGCTTCGACTTCTATACGAACTACGAGAGCCGCAAGGGGGAAGAGCTCGCCGCCAATCCGCGGGCGACTCTCGTTTTCTACTGGGGGGAGCTCGAACGCCAGGTTCGGATCACGGGATCCGTCGAAAAGGTGAGCGCGGCGGAATCCGACGAGTATTTTGCGTCTCGCCCGCCCGGCGCGCAGATCGGGGCGTGGACCTCCGCGCAGAGCAGACCGATCACGTCGCGTCGCGATCTGGAGAAGGCGCGCGACGCGCGCGAGAAAGAGAGCGCCGGGAAGCCCGTGAAGCGTCCTCCGTTCTGGGGCGGATACCGTGTCGTTCCCGCGTACGTCGAGTTCTGGAAAGGGCGCGCCGACCGCCTGCACGACCGGCTCGCCTACACGCTCGCGGCGCCGGGCGTCTGGAACGTCGAGCGCCTCTCCCCGTAGGCGGCGTTACTCGTCCGCCTCTTCCGCGGTCTGCGGGTAGCGCGACAGATCCCTTCCCGGCCGTTCCACGCTCGCGCCCCGTTCCGGATCGAATCGCTGGAAATACACGTCGGATCGTCCCCACAGAAAATCGAGACGCTCGCTCCCTTCGAGCGTGAAGAGATCGGGCCGGTAGTTCGTAAGCGGGTAGGTCACGGTCGCGATCTTCGTGCCGGGCCGAAGCTGTCTCGCCAGATGCCCGATCAGAAGCTGAATGTAGAAGTCGTGCGCGCCCGTCCCGTAATAATAGAGAGCGGTTGCGTTGCGATAGTCGGCCTCGAGCAGATCCTCATCGAGAAACGCAACGCGTGCGAGACCGAGCTTCCGCGCGAGTCCGTTCCCTCTGGCGACGAAGACGGGCACGCGGTCGATCCCGGTCACGCGCGCTTTCGTCAGATGTTCGATGAAGAATGTCGTGGTGCCGCGCCCGCAGCCGAGATCGTAGATCACGTCGTCAGCCGTCCACCCGGCGCGGGCCGCGATCCGCTCCATCGCGGGGAGCGGCGTTTCGCCGTACGTATGCGGATCCGGGGTGTAGTGCGTCGCCGCCCCGTCGTTCCCCGCCGCCGCGCGCTTTCCGAGCGCCTCCGTTTCGCGATCCCAGAACTCGCGGCTGATGCGAAACGGATTCTTCGCGAGGTAGAGAGCCGCAAGCCAGAGGTCCTGGCGCCAGAATCCGCGCGGATAGTGACGAACCGCGATGCGGATCCAGTTCCATGCGCGCTTCATCGAGATACGAAACGCGGAATGCATCATCGCGAACCGTAGATCATGCGTCGCGCGGAAACCTGGTCGCTGCTCCATTGCGATTCGTCGGCCAGCTCCTCGTAGCGATCCTGTGTCACTTCGGTCAGCGTGGGCGGGAGTTCGGCGCGAAAGCGATTCACCTCGAAGAGCGTGAAGCCGGCATCCCGCAGCACGTCGAGCACGTCGCGGACGGTGCAGTCTACGAGCAGCGCCGTGGGGTGCAGTTCGACATAGACGTGCCGGACGCTCCCGCGAAGCGCGCGTCTCATGCCGAACAGCACTTTTCCCTCTCCTCCGTGGACGTCGATCTTGATCACGTCCGGCGCGACGCCGTGTTCTTCCGCCCATTCGTCGAACGGAACCGCGCTCACGATCTCCTTCTTGGCGGGGCCTTCACCCGCCATGCTGCGATCGCTGAACGTGATCGCGCCGCGCTCGTCGGAGAGCGCGAGGCGATGGAGACCCGCCTCGATTCCGTTCAGCGCGACATTGCGGGAGAGCGTGCGAAAGAACGCGCCGTTCGGTTCGAACGCGTGAATCGCGAGATCGAACGGGACGCTCCCCGCAAAGCACGTATAGAAACCGAATTCGGCCCCCGCGTCGACGAACGTCATGCCGGGGGCGAGGATCGATCGCAGATGCCACGTGACGGACGGCTCGTACGTCTTCCCGGCGACGGCCCCCGGTAGATAGAGGAGGTCCGGGTCGTACATCCGGAACGAAACGTCGTGAACGGTGAGGGTGCCGGTTCGATTCGGGCGCACGGTTTGCGGATGGCGGAGCCAGAGGATCAGGCCGAGAGTTCGATGGTAGATGCCGGCTGCGAGATCGTAGACGCGAAAGAAGCGAAGGAAGCGGACGATCGCATGCTCGTCGGTCCATTGCCGGGGAGCCAGCAGCACGCCGCTCACGTGTCTACCCCTTCAGAGGGCCGCGTCCACGGCTTGTGCTGATCCGTCGAATCAAACGGTCCGGACGATCCCTGGTTTCGTCGTCGGCCCGGCGCTTGAAGGCGATCATTCCCGCGAAGTTGTGCCACTTGAGGAAGACTTCCGTATCGGAGAACCCCGCGCTTTCGAGCAGTTCGACGTTCCGCGACAGGGTGAGAGGAAACATCACGCCGCGAAGACTGCGCGCTTTCTGGAGAATCATTTCGTCGGTGAGTCCCCGGCGTCGTTTGAAGTCCCAGTGCAGCTCCATCCACATGTCTTCGAGGCGCGGGCTCTCGGCCTGGATCTTCTCGGCGAGGATCAGCGCGCCGCCGGGAGAGAGCGCGTCGTAGATTCGCTTCATGAGCACGGATCGATGTTTCAGGGGGAGGAACTGGAAGGTATAGAGCGAAAGGACCAGATCGGCTCCTTCGAAGCGTTCGATCTCCATCACGTTCTTCTGCACGAACCGGACCGCGGGCGACTCGCACTTGGCGCGGGCGGACTTCACCATCGCCTCGCTGGTTTCGACTCCGACGAACCGGACGTCCAGCTTGCCCGCGTGTTTGTCCGCCAGGCGGTTCAGGGTCTCGCCGGTCGACGAGCCGATGTCGTATACGACGCTGCCGTCGGTGATGAGCCATTCGCTCATTTCGATCACCATCGACTGCAGTTCCTCGTAGAGCGGAATGCTCTTTCGGACATGCTCGTCGAAGTGCCGGGCGACTTCTTCGTCGAACTTCCACTGGCCCGGCACGGACGTGATGAGGCCGTCGACTTTGACGCGGTTTGACATGCGCAGAGCTTAAACGATCGGGGAGCGGGCGCGCCAGAGAATCATTCCGTATCGCCGAGCTTCTCGAGCGCGGCCTGAATCGTGGCGAGGGGAACGACCGGGGCCTCGGCGTGGATCCCTTCGCAATCACGCGCGGTCTGCCGCCAGGCGCGGATCGATTTCAGGTTTTCGGGCCACCAGGGAAAGGCGGCGCACTGGTGCGGGCGCACCTCGTAAATCGTGCAGCGCTTCTCCTTCAGAAAAACGCAGTCCTTCGTGACGGGATCTTCGAGCAGGGAATACTTCGCGCCGATTCTGCGCAGATAGCGGCGGCCGAACGTGTCGATATCGAGATCGAGATGGCCCGCGATCGCTTCGATTTCGTCCTCGTCGACCCAGACGTATCCTTCGGGGCCGGTGCAGCAGTGCCCGCACTCGGTGCACGCGAAGCGGAGGCCGGTCGCGTACCAGGGCTGATCGCGGCGCTTCACTACGCGGACCAGTCCGATCGCAGCAGACCGTAGAGATACTGGTCGAAGCGTTCGCCGTCGCGGTAGATCGATTCACGCTCGACCCCTTCGCGAGTGAAGCCGAGGCTTTCGTAAAGCTTGATCGCGCGGTCGTTGTAGGCGAAGACGCCGAGGCCGATCCGGTGCAGGTTCAGTTCGTGAAACGCGAAGTCGAGCGCGAGCCGGCACGCCTCTTTCCCGTAGCCCTTGCCCCAGTCGCGCGCCTCGCCGATTCCGATGCCGAGCTGGGCCGTCCCGTGCGTCCATTCGATCTCGTCGATCGAGATGACGCCCACGAGAACGCTGTCGCGTACGGCGCGAATCGCGAAGTAGTATTCGTCAGACGATTCGTCGAGTTCTTCGAGCCACTTTTCCGTGCGGCCCTGCGTCCATGGGGCCGCGGGGTTCGAGCTGCCGAGGCGTTTGAAGTCGCTGTGCTCCTCCCAGCCGAGCATGCGTTCGATGTCGTCTTTCGTAAGCGCGTTCAGGCGAACCGTTTCACCCGAGAGGAGTCGTCTCAATTTCATTGCGGTCCCTCAAGTTCATGCGATAGCGGCCGCCGAGCGCGATGCCCGCGAGCCCTGAAATCACGACGGCGATGCTGTACCAGGTCGGCGCGATGCCGGCCGACGCGTAGCCCGAAAGCGCGGCCATCAGTCCGTACAGCGCGGCGAGAAGGGCGACATGGCGGCTCATGCGCACCTGTGCGATCGCGGCGGTGGCGAAACCGCCCAGAAACGCGCAGGCGAAGATGATCGCGATCTGGCCCAGGGCGACCCCGGTTCCGATGACGGCGCTTCGAAAGATCGTGAGCGTCAGCAGTTTGCTCAAAACGTTGATCAGGATGTAGCCTGACAGGATCGCGGTGAGACTGCGGAGCATGCGGACCTCCTGGTTCGCCTGAGTGTAGACTTCGCGGCGCGCACGAACAAGAGGAGCGGCTTGTGAAACGAAAACGACACGGTTCGGGCGCGCGGGCCTTCGGCTTGCGAAGGGCCCTTGCGGGGCTCGCGCCCGCTCTGGCGCTCTGGATCGGGATTCTCGGGTGTGGCGGGGATATCGCGCGCGACACCGGTTTCGACGCGGCGGATCCGTACGCCGGGCTGGAAGGCGAGGCGGTCGGCTCTCTTGCCGTATGGGACCGTTTTCTGGCCCATGCCGGTTCGCTGAACGACGAAGAGCGGGCGGTCGCGCTCGACCGGCTCTGGGGAAACATCGAGGCCGTTCCCGTTTACCGGGATTCGACCGTGCTGTTCCTCTATCGAGGCGAGGCTGACCGGGTCGTGATCGCGGGCGACATGAACAGCTGGAATCCCGACAGGGGCATCAAGCTGAAACGCCTGGCCGGCACGAACCTCTGGTTTGCCCGCGTAAACTTCGAACCCGCCGCGCGGCTCGACTACAAGCT
>JABDJQ010000213.1 GCA_013002425.1 Gemmatimonadota bacterium | reverse complement strand
CGATTACGAACTCATCAAGGATCTCGATCTGACGGAGGAGTTCGGCGGGGCGGAAGAGCGCATCACGATGCGGAGCAGCCAGGAAGTACGCAGAGGGCGCGGGCAGATCCGGAGCGATATGGGAACGCTCAAGATCGGGGCGCTCGACCAGATGAAGGTAATTGAAGAGAACATCAAGGAGATGACGCGATGACGTCGCGACTCATCGTTTCGAATCAGTATAAGAACCGGGTGCGCGAAATCGAACCCGTGCTTTCGTTCGGCCGCGTGCAGAAGGTCGTCGGCACGACGATCATCGCCAAAGGACCGCACACGGCGCTCGGCGACTGGTGCCGCATCAAGCTCAGAAACGGCCGCATGCGCGACGCGCTCGTGGTCGGGTTTCAGAATCACCAGGTCATTCTGATGGCGTTCGGCCCGGTCGAGGGGATCGGTTCGGGCGACGAGATCGTTTCGGCGTCGACGCCGTTCTCGGTCGGCGTCGGCCACGCGCTGCTCGGGCGCATTCTCGACGGACTCGGGCGGCCGATCGACGGGCTGGATCACCCGCGCGCGGAAGAGCACCGTTCGCTTCTCTCCGAACCGCCGCCGCCGCTCAGCCGCTCCTCGATCCGCGAGCCGTTTCATACGGGAATCCCGGCGATCGACGGCCTGCTCACGATCGGGCGGGGCCAGCGGGTCGGTATCTTCTCCGGGAGCGGCGTCGGCAAGAGCACGCTGATCGGAAACATCGTGCGCAACGGTTCGGCCGACGTGAACGTGATCGCCCTGATCGGCGAGCGCGGGCGCGAACTCAAAGATTTTCTCGAGAAGTCGCTCGGCCCCGAAGGCATGCGCAACTCGGTCGTCGTGAGTGTCATGTCGAATGAATCCGCGGCGCTCCGCATTTCGGGCGCGTACACGGCGACGACGATCGCCGAATACTTCCGCGATCGCGGGGCGAACGTGCTTCTGATGATGGATTCGCTGACGCGCGTCGCGATGGCGCAGCGCGAAATCGGCCTCGGCGTCGGCGAACCGCCGACTACGCGCGGCTATCCGCCTTCGGTCTTCGCGATGATGCCGAAGCTGCTGGAACGCGCCGGTACGAGCGAGCGCGGTTCGATCACCGGGATCTACTCGATCCTGATCGAAGCGGACGACATGAACGATCCGGTCGGCGACTCGGCGCGGTCGATTCTCGACGGCCACATCGTTCTCTCCCGCGCGCTGGCGGCCAAAGGGCACTACCCGCCCGTCGACGTGCTGCGAAGCGTCTCCCGGACGATGCCGGATGTCGTGAGCGAACGCCATCTGTCTGTCGCGACGCGGATTCGTTCCTACATGGCCGAATACGAAGAGATCGAAGATCTGATCAACCTGGGCGGATACAAAGCGGGGATGAACCCCGAAATCGACCAGGCCGTGCGCAAGGAGCCGGCGATTCGCGCGTTTCTGAGACGCGACTCGTACGACACCGCGCGCTTCGGCGAACTGGAAACGTCCATGCAACACATACTGGAAGAAGCGCATGACGAATCGGCAACGCAAAGAGCGCATGGCGAAATGGTACGAGCTCAAGGAACGCCTGGCGCGGTCCCGGCTGGAAGAAGTGCGTCGTAACAAGCGCATGGAAGAAGAGCGGCTCGCGCGCCTGATGGACGAACTCGAGGTCCGGCGCGACGAACTGGCCGCGGCCGTGCGGACGAACGAGCGCGCGAGCTGGATGCGCACCCGGGAATACTGGGAATCGGCGCAGAAAGAAGTGGAAAGGCAGGCGGGCATCGTCCGCATTTATGAAGAGCGTGAAGAAGAGGCGTCTCTCGAACGGATCGAAGAAGAGAAGAGCAAGCGTCTCGTGGAAAACCTGGTAGAACGGCTGCGCACGGAAGAGCATCGCGTATACGAAACGAACGAACAGCGGGTGCAGGACCAGAGCGCGGTTACAAGAAAACATATGCAGAGTCGGGAAACCGAAGCGGAGAAGGAGTAAGCGATGGCTGACGAGAACAAAGAAGCGAAACCGAAAGGCGGGGGAGCCCCGATCGGGATCATTCTGGGGGGCGGCGTCGGCGTCCTGATCATGTCGATTCCGATCTATCTGATGGCGCAGGGAATCCTGGCCGTGGAAGGGCCGAAGTTCCGGCTCTCCGATCAGTTGATCATGTCGGACAGCCTGCTCTCGGCCTATTACGCGACGCAGGACGCGTTCGGAATGAGTGACGGCGAAGAAGCCGCGAGCGCGGCCGGCGCGCAGACCGGCGCCGCGCAGGGCCAGATCCAGACGGCCGCAGGCGGAGCGCCCGCTCCGATTCAGACGGCCGCGCAGCCGGCGGTGCAGGAGCCCGAAGCGAAGCCGGAAGCGAAACCGGCGGCGACCGAGTCGAAACCGAAGACGACGGCGCCGACGGCGGCCACGGCGACTGCGAAGAAGAGCACGGCGCCTTCGAAATCCGACCCGCTCACGGTCGCGGTATTCAACAAGGCCGGCAAAGAGATGGTCGTGGACGAACAGAAGCTCGCGCGGCTCGTCAAAGTGTACGAGAAGATGCGCCCGAAACAGGTCGCGGTGATTCTCGGCACGATGTCGATCGACCAGGCGGCGGCGATCCTGGTTCTCATGAAAGACAAGAGCGCGGCGGAAGTGCTGGCGGCTACGGAAGCCAAGCGCGCCGCGCGCATCAGCCAGATCATGGTTCAGAAGCAGGCGGGGTAACGACTTTGAATCTGCTCGCACTCCTTTTCGGGAATCAGACGGAAATGCCCGCCGCAAGGTTCGGGCAGTCGTCTCCGTCTGTCCCGTTCGCGGACATGCTCCGTTCTGTCGGAGCGCCGCGCCAGGAAACGCCGATCATCGAAATTCCGGCCGCATTACCGGAGGTTCCGGCGTTGATGGAAGGGGAGGGCGGAGGCGAAGTCGTGCCCGGTCTTGCTGCCCTGCCGCTGCTTGCCGGCGAGGGGAGCGCGCTACTCGAAGCGGCGCTCGAGGCCGTTGCGCCGCCCGCTGACGCTGCGATCGTTCCCGGTGAGGCGATCCCGGCCGGCAGCGCGAATCTGTCCGGTGAACCGATCCCGTCGAGTGAAGCGGCGCCTCCGGTCGAGGCGATTGCGACCCCGGCCGGTGCGGGTCAAGCGCTCGCAAGCCTGGAGTCGGATTCCCGGATCGAAACCGAGACCGAAACGGAAACCGAAACCGCGCGCGAACGTGATCCCCGTTCCTCGGGCGAGACGAACCGTACGCGAGAGACGAGCCATACGAACGCGAGCCATACGCGCGAGACGAACCATACGCGCGCGGACGCGGCGCGCGTGTCGGACGCCGTTTCGACGGTGACGGAGGCGGCGCCGATCCCGCGGGACGGCGCGGTCGCACAGCCGGGAAACGAAACGGAGATGCCGCGTGATACGCGCATTTCGGACGGCGCCCGTGCGAACGAAAGCGCGGCGGTAAACCGGGAGACGCGGAAGGTCGAGCGTGATGCAGCGGTCGAAACGAAACGCGCGGACACGATGCCCGGAGAGAAATCGACGAAGGCTGCGGAGACGAGGGCTGCCGAGCCGCTGCCGCGCGAAGCGAAGACGGAGCAGCCGGTTGCCGAACGTCAGGCTGCGAAGACGGAACCCCTGACCGCGGACGTCCGGCCGGAGACCTCACGTGGGAGCGCGCGACTCGAATCGACCGAAGCGACCACGGCAACGGGGAAAACGTCGTCGTCGAGCGACTCGAGAAGCGCGCGGACGACTGCCGCCCCGATCGAGCCGGTTTCCGAGCAGAAGGCGTCAGACACGGCTGTACGGGATGCGGCTCCGGCCGAGCCCGAACAGAAATTCGTACGCGTCCCGGCGCGCGCGTTCGCGGAAGCACGCGCGGCCGCCCCGTCCGAACTCCGCGAAGCACTCGCACGAAGCGCCGGGTCAGCGCAGACAGCGCCGGCAGCGGATCCCGGCCAGGCCGGGCAGGTCACCCGAAGCGCGCAGCCCGCGTCGTCCGACAAGACTGCCGGCACGCAGCCCGCGCCCGACATCAAGATCGTACCGCGGGCCGAATTCGTGCGTGCGGACGGGCCCGCGCGCGCTGAAGTCGCCGCGAACGGCGGAGTGACCGAAGCGACGAGCGAGGGTCGCGTGGCGCGCGTGCTCGAGAAGATATCGACCGACTTCACGCGCGATCGTCTGTTCACGGAGAGCGAGGCGAACGCAGGCACGATGCGCGGACGCAACGCGCTCCGGATCGTGCGTGAGCCGCTTCACTATTACAGGGCGGCCGCGAATCCGGATGCGCCGGTCGAGCCGGTCGCGAGCCGCACCGCCGGTCTTGCGACTGCAGCTACGGGCGCTACGGGCGCAACGGGCGCAACGAGCGCAACCAGCGCAGCGAGCGGAACGAGCGCTTCGAGCGCGACCAGCGCGACGAGCGCAGACACGAACATGACGGCGACCGTGCGCGCGGCTGATACGGCGCACGCCGCCTCCGGCGCAAACACCGCCTCCGGCGCAAACACCGCCGACGGCGCGGAATCGCGCGAGAGCGCGTTCGCCCCGTCGACGAAAACCGAATCGCAGGCCGGCGCGCACGCAAGCCGGGCCGCCACGCTCACGGCCGCAAGCCCGGTCGACGTCGAAACGCCGGTCGAAACGATTCCGCAGGGAATCACGACCGCGGCCACGAACCTCGGCAACCCGGTCAACGAAGCGGGCCTTCGCACGCAGACCATGCGTTCGCCGCTTCCCGAGGCGATCGACCAGATCGCGCGCATGGTCATCAGCGACCAGAAGAACGTGACGATCCAGCTTGCCCCCGCTCATCTCGGGACGATTCAGGGGAAGATCGCGATCCAGCACGGCCGCGTGGTCGTGAAGCTCGACGTGGATACGGAAAGCGTGCAGGGAGTGTTGCAGGCGTCGGTCGACCAGCTCCAGGAGGCCCTGCAGCGGGAAGGAATGGACCTCCAGACCCTCGCCGTTACCGTAAGTGGCCAGGAAGGGAACGGAAGGGCCTGGCAGGGTCATTCGAGAGAATCGCGAGCCCTCCCGGCCCGTGAAAAGACGAGGAAAAACAGTGAAAAAGCAGAGGATACGGGCAAAAACAGCGAAAGATCGCTCAATCTATTGATCTAAACAGACGAAAGGAGGTGTAGGGATGGATTTTGGACTGGAAAACCTGATCGGAACGCCTGAGGCGACGCCGGTCGAGTCCGCAACGGGTCGTTTTGAACCGGAGCTGAACCGGGACGACTTTCTGAAGCTGCTTCTGACGCAGCTGCAGTTGCAGGATCCGTTCGAACCGATGGAGAACCAGGACATGGTGGCGCAACTCGCGCAGTTCAGTTCTCTGGATCAGTTGACGGGGATGAACAGTTCCCTGGAAGAGAGTATCGACGTGAACGTACTTCTCGGGCAGATGCAGAACAACAACATGGCGACCAACATGATCGGTCGCACGGTTCTTCTGGATATCCCGGTCGTACACGCGGGCAACGGCGAGGAGGCTTCGATCGGAGTGCAGCTCGGCGAACCGGTCACGGATCTCAAGATCGAGATCTTCGACGCGGCCGGATCGCTCGTGGCGACGCTTCCGCAGGGCGCGCTGCCGTCGGGCGAGCATTCGTTCACATGGGACGGCAGGAACCTCTCGGGTGATGCCGTACCGGAAGGAACGTACGCGTACGAGATTCGAGGAACCGACGCGGTCGGGCAGGCAATTACGCTTCCCGGTTTCGTGCTCGGTACGGTAGACGCCGTTCGATACCAGGACGGCATTGCCTGGCTTCAGGTGAACGGGGCGGACGCGCTGATGGCGCAGGTTCGCGAAGTTCGCAGCGAGTAAGGCAGGGAAACGGAGACGAGGATGCACAAGGATCTTCAAGCCATTCACCAGATCTGGCCGGTCTCTCCGGAACCGCAGACGAAGCCGCAGGCTCCCGGCAAGGAGCAGGGCGACTCGTTTCAGAAGGTTCTCGAAGACACGGCCGGACAGGAGAACGCGGTTCGCTTCTCGAAGCACGCGCTCGACCGTCTGGAGTCACGCCAGGTCGATCTCGGCCTTGCGGAACTCGACCGCCTGAACGAAGCGGTCAAGCGGGCGGGCGACAAAGGCGCCGAGGAATCGGTCGTGTTTCTCGACGAACTGGCGTTCGTCGTGAGCGTGAAGAACAAGATGGTGATTACGGCGCTTCAGTCGGGCAAGGAAAACGTCTTTACGAAGATCGACAGCGCAGTGATCGCTTAAGGAAAAACAGTTCGGGAACTGGACCCCCTGAGGGAGG
>JABDJQ010000209.1 GCA_013002425.1 Gemmatimonadota bacterium | reverse complement strand
GCATGGCTTCGACCGCCCCGGGGACGAGGTTACCCGGCGGGCCCTGCAATGGATCGATCACGACCGGGATGCCAGGCATGGTTTCTTCCTGTTTCTCCACTACTTCGATGCACATGCGCCCTATCTTCCGCCTCCAGATTTCGCTGCTCGCTTCACTCCAGACGATGCATCACCGGGCAGCCTGGAACAAGAGGTTGGAAGCTATGACGGCAGTATCGCATTCTTAGATGCCCAAATCGGCATGCTGCTCGACCGGCTCGAGCAGGACCATCTCTACAACACGATCGTCATCATCATCGGCGATCACGGCGAAGGTCTCGGGCAGCATGGGGAAAAGCGTCACGGATTCAACGTGCACGAGGAAGCCGTGCGAGTGCCGCTCCTTCTGAAATGGCCGAATCGGATTCGTTCCGGCCGGCGCTTCGCCTCGCCGACAGAGTTGCTGGATCTCGCCCCCACTCTCTATGACTTTGTTGGGATCGACCATGAAGCGGCAGGCCTGAAGGGCCGCAATCTGGCCCCGGCATTGCGAGGCGAAGTCCCCTACGGGGCACCGGACCGCCCCGTATTTCTGTTCCGACGTCACTATGACGCCGGACGCTTGTCACGGGTTTCCGGGATGGGATACGCTGTGCGCGAGGGTGATTGGAAGTATATCTACGCTCCCGAAGAGAAACGCAAAGAACTGTACAATCTGCAGGAAGACCCGGGCGAATTGCAGAATGTGCTCACAAAGCGCCCGAATGTCTCGACACGACTTCACGAGAGGCTTGAGGAATGGCGCTCCTCGAATTCCGCCGAGTTATCCGATGTGCCTGCCATTAGCAAAGAGGATCGAGAAGCTCTCGAGGCGCTCGGCTATGTCGATTAGAGCATGATTCGCCAACACCGAATCGTAGACTCTGAATAGACTCCCCGTTCTCTCGGTTGACGTGCGTCAAGCTGTTATCACGGGCTCCGGCGTCTTCCCGCTACCCGCGGGCGGACGGGCGGATGTCCCAGACGCGAATGTAATCGTCCTCGAAAATCGGCGGGCCGAGTCGGTCGCGGATCTCGGCCGCGATCACGGCTGTCCTCTCTTTCAATTCGAGGCCGGGGGGATTCCTCCGGTCGTGCCGCGTCATGAAACCGCCGTCGCCCGCTACCTCGTGGCCGGGCCACGCGTCTTCGTAGACGAACTTCCAGTAGTCGTTTGCCTCCCAGGCGACATTCATATGAAGGATCAGGTAGTCCGCGCCGTTCTCCTCGCCAGGCCGAATCCCGTCCAGGTCGATGTAAGGGCCGTCGAGAATTCGCTCCTCCGACCCCAGGCGCCCGAGAACGGTTCGTTTGCCGTGCTGCATGTAGTAATTACGGTAGAGGAGAAGAGTCCTGTGGGCGCGCGCCGGCGCCACGATGATTCGTACCGCTGCCTCCTGCTCCGCGAGAGTCTTGTAGAACGCGGGGGTTCCGGGGAAGGGCCGGTCGAAAGCGGGCAGTTCCTTCATGCTGATATAGGTGGCGGAGTAGGGGCCGTCGTCGTGGATCCGGGGGGAGAGCGGGCCCGTCATGAAGTTCGCGGCAACGAGCGCCGCGCCGAGAATGACGGCGGGCCATTCCGCCGCGCCCGCGGTTCGTCTGTTCGACCGGAGCGCCTCGACGAGCAGCCAGGCAACCATCATGAGCATGAACGGAAGAGCGGGCAGCAGGTATCGCGCGTACGCGTACTCCATGCCGTGGGGGCGCATGGCCGCCAGGGTCAGCACCGGCCCGAACGCGGCGCCGCTGAGCCAGAGCGCGGCCGGGTGCTTCCGGGCGAAGAGCAGGATCGCGGCGATCGGCAGCGCCGCGAGCAGTACCATTCCCGCGACGCGCCCGCCGGCGAGAAGATCCGCGATCCCGAGGACGCCGAGGGGCCGCGCCTGCTCCTCCTCGGGCACCTTGCCGATGTAATCCCGCAGGGGATCGAGTACCGGCAGGTAGAGAACGAGTGTCAGGAGCGCCGCCCCGCCGAAGATCGCGAGGGGAAGTCCGAGGCCGCGGGGAGATCGTCGGATCTGCCATGCCCGAACGAGGGCGGCAAGCCCGATGCCTCCGACGAGACCGATACCGCAAAGATGAATCCACGGAATCGCCCCCGCAATCAGAGCGGCCGGGAGCGCGAGCCGAGACACGCGTTCGCCGGATGACAGAACGCGCGGCATGAGCATGACCAGCAGAAGCCCGAGAAGTACGACGAGGCTGTAGGAACGGGCGAACCGGGAGTAGAAAACGAGCAGGGGGCTTGCCGCCATCGCGAGCGTGGCGATCCGGGCCGGCGCGTCGCCGACGAGACGCCTTGCCACCGGATAGAAAACGAGCAGCGCGAGGATCCCCGGAACGATCCCGACCATTCGGTAAGAAAAAACGGAAGTGCCGAAAAGGCCCGTGAAGAAGCGCTGGAGGAGCGGAAGCGGGACGTGCGATCCCCTGTCGTCGAAGACTCTCACGATCTCGGAGTACGGAAGCTGTGCCGCGGCGAGGCTGTGGTATTCATCGCCGTAGAAGAACGCGTCCGAGACGCCGTCGAGCCGCCAGAAAGTCCCGAGGGCGATTGCCGCTATCAGCAGCGCTGCACGGAGTCGGGTATCGAGATTGTGCCACATACGGTTGCCAGTCCTGCCATGAGAGCCACGATCGATATCCGACGGCGCCCGACCCTCGCGTGATCATACACATCGCCATTCCAATTGTCAGGCGCGGGAGGGCGCAGGCGAGCGCGAGACTCCTCCGCAGTTTCGAGCAGTGGGCGAAGCTCCTTCGTCGGAAATACGTATTGACCATTCCCTG
Organism: Gemmatimonadota bacterium; assembly: GCA_013002425.1. Taxonomy (GTDB): domain Bacteria; phylum Orphanbacterota; class Orphanbacteria; order Orphanbacterales; family Orphanbacteraceae; genus JABDJQ01. Next base: position 2,195 of record JABDJQ010000209.1, on the reverse strand, counting down.
TACCTGAGCTACTAATCTCATATAGGAACCTCAATGGTTCGACGCCTTTTCGATTAGCAACGGCTATGGGTCGGATCAAGAAGACACTGGTCGAAGTCAGAGGGATCTGCCGGGTGTGCGAACAGCCATATTATAGGAGACAGAACGATGACGAACGAAAAGAAACGGAGTGACGGCGCGGGTGCGCCCGTCGCCGGCAAGTGTCCGGTCATGCACGGGCATACGTCAGCGGGCGCCCTTTCGAACGATGACTGGTGGCCGAATCAGCTGAACCTGAAAATTCTGGCCCAGCACTCCTCGAAGTCCGATCCGATGGCCCCGGAGTTCAATTACGCGGAAGAGTTCAAGAAGCTCGATCTCGAAGCGGTGAAGAAAGATCTCTACACGCTCATGACCGACTCGCAGGAGTGGTGGCCTGCCGATTACGGTCACTACGGCGGGCTTTTCATTCGCATGGCATGGCACAGCGCGGGTACGTACCGGATTTCGGACGGCCGCGGCGGCGCCTCGTCGGGAACGCTTCGCTTCGCGCCGCTCAACAGCTGGCCCGACAACGCGAACCTCGACAAGGCGCGCCGGCTGCTCTGGCCGATCAAGCAGAAGTACGGGAAGCAGATTTCGTGGGCCGATCTCATGATCCTCACAGGCAACTGCGCGCTCGAGTCGATGGGCTTCAAGACGTTCGGTTTCGCGGGCGGCCGCGAAGACGTATGGGAACCCGAAGGGGACGTGTACTGGGGGCCCGAGACCGAGTGGCTCGGTGACGAGCGGTACACCGGCGACCGGGAACTCGCGAATCCGCTGGGCGCCGTGCAGATGGGTCTCATCTACGTGAACCCGGAAGGGCCGAACGGCAACCCGGACCCGGTTGCTTCGGGACGTGACATTCGCGAAACGTTTGCGCGCATGGCGATGAACGATTACGAGACCGTCGCGCTCGTCGCGGGCGGCCATACGTTCGGGAAGTGCCACGGCGCGGCCGATCCGGGCAAGTACGTGGGGCGCGAGCCGGAAGGCGCGGCCGTCGAAGAGCAGGGGCTCGGGTGGCAGAACTCGCTCGGGACCGGCGCGGGCGGCGACGCGATCACGAGCGGGATCGAAGGCGCCTGGACGACCGAGCCGACGAAGTGGGACAACAACTACTTCGACAACCTGTTCGGCTACGAGTGGGAACTCACGAAGAGCCCGGCCGGCGCGCATCAGTGGACCGCAAAGGGTGGCGAAGGCACCGTGCCGGACGCGCACGACGCGTCGAAGAAGCACGCGCCGATGATGACCACCGCGGACCTCGCGCTTCGCTTCGATCCGATTTACGAGCCGATCTCGCGGCACTTCCACGAGAATCCGGACGAGTTCGCCGACGCGTTCGCGAAGGCGTGGTACAAGCTGACGCACCGCGACATGGGACCGGTGTCGCGCTACCTCGGTCCCGAAGTTCCGAAAGAGGAACTGCTCTGGCAGGATCCTGTGCCGGCGGTCGACCACGAGCTGATCGACGCGAAGGACATCGCCGCGCTGAAGGCCGAACTGCTCGCTTCGGGACTTACGATTCCCGAGCTCGTCTCGACGGCGTGGGCGTCGGCCTCGACGTATCGCGACAGCGACAAGCGCGGCGGAGCGAACGGCGGTCGCATTCGTCTCGCGCCGCACAAGGACTGGGAAGCGAACGAGCCGGCGCAGCTCGCGAAAGTGCTGCCGAAGCTCGAAGAGATTCAGAAGAAGTTCAACGACGCGCAGTCCGGCGGGAAGAAAGTTTCGCTCGCGGATCTGATCGTTCTGGGCGGGTGCGCCGCCGTCGAGCAGGCGGCGAAGAAAGCCGGCCACGACGTGAAAGTGCCGTTTACGCCGGGACGAACCGACGCCGGTGCGGAACAGACCGACGCGCATTCGTTCGCCGTTCTCGAACCCCGGGCAGACGGCTTCCGGAACTACGAGCGCAGCGCGAACGGAACGCCGGCCGAGGAGCTTCTCCTCGATCGGGCCCATCTGCTTTCGCTGACGGCGCCCGAAATGACCGTGCTCGTAGGAGGCATGCGTGCGCTGAACGCGAACGTAGGCCGGGCCGCGCTCGGCGGCTTCACGGATCGCCCGGAAACGCTCACGAACGACTTCTTCGTGAACCTGCTGGACATGGGCACGAAGTGGCAGCCGTTGTCCGGCGCGAAAGGCGTGTACGAAGGGCGCGATCGCGCGAC
>JABDJQ010000111.1 GCA_013002425.1 Gemmatimonadota bacterium | reverse complement strand
CGCCGGATCAACGCCGCGGGCGCCCTTGCCTCGCTCTGGGTCGGCTTCGCGTTCGGAATCGCGCGGCTCGGGCTCGAGTACGCGGTCACGGAAGGGATCGTTACGTTCGCGGCGGGATCGATCGGCGATCGTTTCGTTTCGCTGAACTTCCTGCACTTCGCGCTCGTACTGTTCGTGATCTGCGGCGCGATCCTGGCCGTCGCGAGCAGGCTGGCGCCGGCGCCGAGCGACGCGAAGCTCGAAGGGGTCGCGTTCGACCGCAACACGCGTCTCGGCGGAACGAACGGGGAGCGCATGCTCACGATTGCGCTCGTCGCGCTCGTCATCGTCGTCTGGTTCGTGTTCAGCCCGTTCGGGATCGCGCGCTAGTCGCGCAGTTCTCCCCCGAACGCGATTCTTCCGCGGGCGGGCGGCTCGTAGAGAATGTGTACGTTCTCGGCCGGTCGGTCCACGATATCCGCGACCGCGCGTGCGAGGAGAGGCGCTTCCCTGCGCCGGTCGTCCGCGGAACCCGCGCCCGCTTTCAGAACGCGAACGAATACGGGCCGGGGCGGATCGCTCGCTCCGTTCTCCGCGTAGTCACCGGCCGCCAGAGTGCGCACCTTGACCCACGTTCCGCCGGGTTTCGTCTCCAGAACACCTCCCAGCGCGTCCGCCAGCTTCTGCACGGGGATCGCGATTTCCGTTTCCGACGAATCGACCACAATTTCGACTTCGATGATCGGCATGTCCACCTCCGGGGCCAGCATACTTCATTCGGGGCGGGCCTGTGTTAAACTGGGAGATTCGAAGCCAAACGACCCGACATCAAGGAAGATCAACGTGATACTACGCCTGTCGATTCTTGCCATTCTCGTTCCCGTTTTTGCCGACGCCACCTGGAATTTCAGCGACGTAACTTCCTCGGCCGGTTTCAATTACAGCCACGGCTACGCTGACAGCACATTTACCGAACAGCGGATCATCGCGGGCGGAGTGGCCTGCGGAGACTACAACGGCGACGACTGGCCCGATCTGTTCGTGGTGGGGGGAACGGCGGGGCCGAACCGGCTCTTCCGGAACGAGGGCGACGGGACATTCACGGACGTGGCGCCGGGCGCGGGCCTTGCAGTGACGGGCATGGAAGGGTGCGGTCCTTCGTTCGCCGACTGGGACGGAGACGGCGATCTCGATCTCTTCGTGGGTGCGGTTCGATTCAATCCTCCCGCGCTCTATCGCAACGAGGGTGACGGGACGTTTGCAGACATTACAGCGCTCACCGGAGTGGCGCCCGATCTCAGCACGTTCTCGATCGCGTTCGCGGACTTCGACAGAGACGGCGACCTCGACCTCTGTCTCGCGCACTGGCGGACTCCGGCCGACAGCACCCACCTCTATCGAAACGAAGGCAACGGCACGTTCATCGACTTCGACGCGGCGGCGGGAGTGTCCGACATGGGCTACAGCTTCACGCCGAATTTCGCGGACTGGAACGACGACGGCTGGCCCGATCTTCTCGTCGCCTCGGACTTCGGCACGTCGAAGGTATTCGAGAACGCGGGAGACGGCACGTTCCTCGACGTCACAACGGCGGTCATCACGGATGAAAACGGCATGGGCGCCGCCGTGGCTGATTACGACAACGACGGAGACCTCGACTGGTTCGTTTCGAGCATCTGGGACACGGCTTCCCAGCCCGAGGGCAACTGGGGCTCTTCGGGAAACCGCCTCTACCGGAACGACAACGCCACCTCGTCGACGCCACGGACGAAGCGGGAGTTCGCATCGGCTGGTGGGGCTGGGGAAGTTCCTTCGCCGACTTCGATAACGACGGCCATCTCGATCTATTTCACGTAAACGGATTTCTTCCTGAGGCCCCTTACTTCGGCGTGGATCCGGCGCGCTTCTTTCATAATGACGGTGACGGCACGTTCCTCGACGTCACCAC
>JABDJQ010000538.1 GCA_013002425.1 Gemmatimonadota bacterium | reverse complement strand
GGAGTACACCGTCCGATTGCAGAGCCCCTGCAAGCGAGAGCTTCTCGCGCGCGATGGCGCGAAGATCGCCGAGCCCTTCCACGTGCGCCGCGTTCACGTTCGTTACGACGACGACGTGGGGCCGTATCAGAGCGGCGAGCTTCGCCATCTCGCCGGGTACGCTGATCCCGGCTTCGAGAACCACGCGCTCCGTGTCTTCGTTCAGCCCGAGCAGCGTCAAGGGAAGGCCGAGCAGGTTGTTGAAGTTCCCGGGCGAAACGAGCGACTCGAAAGCCGCGCGATGGACGGCGCCCGCCAGTTCCTTCGTGGTCGTCTTGCCGTTGCTTCCCGTGATCGCCGTCATCCGCGGATCGAAACGGTCGCGATGATGTTTCGCGAGCGCGTAGAGCGCTTCGCCGGTATCGGTCACGATGACGAGCTTCTCCCGGGGAACGGACTCGTCCACGGCGCCCAGCGAAGTGCGTTCGACAACCGCGAGGGATGCGCCGGCTTCGATCGCGGCGCGGACGAAACGGTGCCCGTCGACATTCTCTCCCGGAAACGCGAAGAAGATGTCACCCGGCCGGAGAGTGCGCGTGTCGATCGAAGCGCGAGGCCCGCACGGTTCGGTGGGCATGTGGGCCACGGACCCCGCTTCTCCTCCGACAATCGCGACAATCTCCGATACCGGGTAACCGTTCATGACTGCAACCTGCCTACGCATCTTCGAGTATCTCGGTTACGACCGCGCGGTCCGAAAACGGCACGTGCTCGTCACCAATGATCTGTACTTCTTCGTGTCCCTTGCCGGCGATCACGACCACGTCGTTCGGCTTCGCGTGGGCGAGAGCCGTGCGAATCGCTTCGCGCCGATCGCCGATGTTTTCGTAGCGGGCTTTCGTCTGAATCAGTCCCCGCTCGGCCTCGGCCCGGATCGCGGACGGATCTTCATGGCGGGGGTTGTCGTCTGTCAGCACGCAGAAATCGGCTCCCCGCCCTGCCGCGCACCCCATGTCCATACGCTTTCCCTGATCGCGGTCGCCGCCACAGCCGAACACGAAGATGACGTCCCCCTCGGTGACTTCCCGCGCCGCGGCCAGCACGGTGATGATCGCGTTCGCCGAATGCGCGTAGTCGAGCAGTACGAGAAACGGCTGCCCCGCTTCGACACGCTGCAGGCGACCGGGTACCGGCTCGAGTTCCGCCAGCCCGGCGGCTGCCTCTTTCAGAGTAATCCCCTGCGTGAGGGCGAGACCGGTTGCGGCGAGCGCATTCGACGCGTTGAAGGAGCCGATCATGGGGAGCGAGATCATCTCGTCCTCACCCTCCCACGTCGTGTGCATATGTATGCCCGCGCGATCGGTCCGGAGAATCGTCCCCTGAAGCTCCGCTTCATCGTGAAACCCGAACGACAGCACGGGCAGGTCCGTCGTCGCGATGATATGCCGGCCGGTCTCGTCATCGACATTCACGACGACATGGTCGACCGTCACCGATTCGGCGTCGGCTCCCTTCTTATAGAAAAGGCGCCTCTTCGTTTCCCGATAGTGATCGTGAGTTTTGTGGTAGTCCAGGTGATCGCTCTTCACGTTGGTCAGGGCGAGACCGCCGAAGTGCACCGAGGATACCCGGTGCATGTCGATCGCGTGTGACGAGATCTCGGACGCGACGAGATCGACGCCGTCATCGACCATTTCACGCACGAGACGATGCAGTTCGTCCGCGCCCGGCGTCGTGTTCTTCGTGGCGAATCGCTTCCCCCGCCAGCGCGTTTCGATCGTGCCGATCACGCCCGAGGACCGTCCCGCCGCCTCTGCGATCGCTTCGAGAAAGTGGACGACGCTGGTCTTGCCGTTCGTGCCCGTGACGCCCATGAACGACACGTGGTCGGTCGGGTGGCGGTACAC